>DASSQC010000261.1:0-4590 GCA_035702705.1 Burkholderiaceae bacterium
AGCGCGTCGACATCGTGCTCTGGTCGGCCGATCCGGCGCAGTTCGTGATCGGCGCGCTGGCGCCCGCCAACGTCCAGTCCATCGTGGTCGACGAAGAGAAGCACGCCATGGACGTGGTCGTGAACGAGGACGAGCTCGCAGTGGCCATCGGTGTCGGCGGTCGCAACGTGCGTCTGGCCTCTGAGCTGACTGGCTGGCAGATCAACATCATGACCGCCGATGAGTCGGCGACCAAGCAGACCGCAGAGCGCGACCGCGTGGTCAAGCTCTTCGTCGACAAGCTGGACGTGGATGAGGAAGTCGCAGGCATTCTCGTGGATGAAGGCTTCACCGGCCTCGAGGAAGTCGCCTACGTGCCCATCAACGAGATGCTCGCGATCGAGGCCTTTGACGAAGACACCGTCAACGAGCTGCGCAATCGCGCTCGCGATGCGCTGCTGACGCAGGCACTGGCTCAGGAGGAGTCGCTCGAGACTGGTGCCGGCAAGACCGATCTGCTTGGCATCGAGGGTCTGACGGCCGACATGCTGCCCAAGCTCGCGGACATCGGCGTCTATCTGATTGAAGACCTGGCAGAGCTTGACAGCGAAGAGCTCAACGAGGCCATTGGTGTGGGCGAGGAAGCCGCCAAGAACATGATCATCCAGGCTCGTCAGAGCTGGAGCTGATTGCCGGACACCTGCGTGGCCGCACCCTGAAAGATTCTGAGGACTGAATGGCAAGTACCACCGTCGCCCAACTCGCCAGCGAACTGAAGCTCTCGGTTCCTGTGCTGCTGGAACAGCTCAAGGCCGCTGGCGTCTCCAAGGCAGCGGCGGATGATCTGCTGGCTGAGTCCGACAAGGCCCAGCTGCTGGACAGCCTGCGCAAGGCACATGGATCCTCCGGCGAGGAGAAAAAGCGCATCACGATCACGCGCAAGCAGACCACTGAGATCAAGCAGGCTGATGCCACCGGCAAGGCCCGCACCATCCAAGTGGAAGTGCGCAAGAAGCGCGTGCTGGTCAAGCGTGATACGCCCGAAGCAGTCGCACCCGCAGTGGTCGAAGCGCCAGCGGCTGCGCCTGCCGCACCCGTGGTGTCGGATGAAGAGCGTCTGCGTCGCGAAGAAGAAGCGCGTCGCCAAGCCGAGCTGATTGCTCGCCAGGAGTCCGAAGCACGTGCTCGCGCACAAGCCGAGGAGGCTGCACGCGAGGCCGCGCGCCTGCGTGAAGCGCAGCTCAAGGCCGAGAAAATCGAAAAGGCTGATTCCGAGCCTGCCGTCGAGGCTGCGCCTGCGCCGCAGGCCGCTGCGCCCGCAGTCGAAGCGGTGGTCGCACCTGTCGAGACCGGCCCGACTGCTGAAGAGCTGGCGGCAGCCCGTGCCAAGGCCGAGGAAGACGAACGCAAGCGCCGCGATGACGCGCGCAAGCGTGCTGAGGCAGAGGCCGCTGGCATTCGCCAGCTGATGGCTGCACCCAAGAAAATCGTCAAGGCACCCGAGCCGCCTGCGGCTGCACCTGCACCCATCTCCGGCACCCTGCACAAGCCGGCAAAGGCCGCGGGTACCGAGGAAGCCAAGAAGGACGACAAGCCCGGCGCCAAGACCAAGACCCTGAAGGCAGGCGAACTTTCCTCCAGTTGGTCTGCAGACGGCGCACGCGGCAAGAAGCCTGCGGGCAAGCCGGCCACTCCGGCAGGCCGCGAGGGCTGGCGTGCAGGCGGTGGCCGTGGCAAGGGGGGGCGTCGTGGCGATGATCGCGCTGACGATCAGCGCACCAACATGCCGACCGAGCCGATTGTCCGCGAGGTGCATGTGCCTGAGACCATCAGTGTGGGCGATCTCGCGCACAAGATGTCGGTCAAGGCCGCCGAGGTCATCAAGTCCCTGATGAAGATGGGCCAGATGGTCACCATCAACCAGGTGCTGGACCAGGACACGGCCATGATCGTGGTCGAGGAACTCGGCCACAAGGCGATCGCTGCCAAGCTGGACGATCCGGAAGCCTTCCTGACCGAAGAAGAGACCACGAGCGAATTCGAGTCCCTGCCGCGTCCGCCGGTGGTGACCGTGATGGGTCACGTCGACCACGGCAAGACCTCGCTGCTGGACTACATCCGCCGCGCCAAGGTGGCCGCGGGTGAGGCAGGCGGCATTACGCAGCACATCGGCGCCTATCACGTCGATACGCCGCGCGGAGTGGTGACCTTCCTCGATACCCCGGGCCACGAGGCGTTCACTGCCATGCGTGCCCGCGGTGCGAAAGCCACCGACATCGTCATTCTGGTGGTTGCTGCCGATGACGGCGTCATGCCGCAGACCAAGGAAGCCATCCGTCACGCCAAGAGCGCGGGTGTGCCGATCGTGGTCGCCATGAACAAGATCGACAAGCCAGAAGCCAATCCGGACCGCGTCAAGCAGGAACTGGTGGCCGAGGAAGTCGTCCCTGAGGAATACGGTGGTGATTCACCCTTCGTGCCTGTCTCAGCCAAGACCGGCCAGGGCATTGATGACCTGCTCGAAAACGTGCTGCTGCAGGCCGAGGTGCTCGAGCTCACGGCGCCCAAGGATGCGCCGGCCAAGGGTCTGGTGATTGAAAGCCGTCTGGACAAGGGCAAGGGCCCGGTCGCTACGGTGCTCGTGCAGAGCGGCACGCTCAAGCGCGGCGACATCGTGCTGGCCGGTGCCAGCTTCGGCCGTGTGCGCGCCATGCTGGACGAGAACGGCAAGCCCACGCAGGAAGCCGGGCCGTCCATCCCGGTGGAGATCCAGGGTCTGACCGAAGTGCCGGCCGCCGGTGACGAACTCATGGTGTTGGGCGACGAGCGCAAGGCACGCGAAATCGCGCTGTTCCGCCAGGGCAAGTTCCGCGACACCAAGCTCGCGCAGCAGCAGGCCGCCAAGCTCGAGAACATGTTCCAGAACATGGGCGACGGCGCCAAGAAGAACCTCACGCTCATCATCAAGGCCGATGTGCAGGGTTCACAGGAAGCCATCGCGCATGCCATGGGCAAGCTGGCCAACGACGAAGTTCAGGTCCAGATCGCGTTCAGCGCGGTGGGCGGCATCTCCGAGAGCGACGTCAACCTCGCAATTGCCACCAAGGCGGTCATCATCGGCTTCAACACCCGTGCCGACGCCGGCGCCAGAAAGCTGGCCGAGAACAACGGCATCGACATCCGCTACTACAACATCATCTACGACGCCGTGGATGACGTGAAGGCCGCGCTGTCCGGCATGCTTGCGCCCGAGAAGAAGGAAGAGATCCTCGGTCTGGTCGAGATCCGCCAGGTCATCAGCGTCTCGAAGGTCGGCAAGGTGGCGGGCTGCATGGTGCTCGACGGTCTGGTCAAGCGTGGCGCACAGGTTCGTCTGCTGCGCAACAACGTGGTCGTCTGGACGGGCGAGCTCGACAGCCTGCGTCGCTTCAAGGACGACGTGCGCGAGGTCAAGGCCGGCTTCGAGTGCGGTCTGTCCCTCAAGAACTACAACGACATCTCCGAGGGCGACCAGCTCGAGGTCTTCGAGGTCAAGGAAGTGGCCCGCACGCTCTGATGCGTGCGAGTCGATGAGCACCCGATGCGCAACAAGCCCAAGACCGGCGGTCGGCCCCTACGGGTCGGCGACCAGATCCAGCGCGATCTGGCCGAGCTGCTGCAATTCGAGGTCAAGGACCCGCGCATCGGTCTCATCACCCTGACCGGCGTCGAGGTGTCTCCGGACTACTCGCACGCCAAGATCTACTTCACGACCCTGGCCGAGGACGCCAAGATCGAAGAGGTCATTGCCGGCCTGAATGCCGCGCGCGGCTATCTGCGCCGCGAGCTCGGCCGCCGCCTCTCGATCTTCCAGACGCCCGAGCTGCATTTCATCCACGACCAGTCGATTGCCCGCGGAGCGCATCTCTCCGAGCTGATCGACCAGGCCGTCAAGGACAAGCCACAGGACTAGCGCATGGAACTCCAAGCTCCTACGCGCCCGGCCATTCCCGCCCGGCGTGTGGAGCGGGTGGCAGTCCATGGCGTACTGCTGCTGAACAAGCCTCGTGGCTTGTCCAGCAATGATGCCCTGCAGAAGGCGCGCCGCATCCTGCGCGCCAAGAAGGCGGGGCACACGGGCACCCTGGACCCCGAAGCGCACGGCCTGCTGCCCCTGTGCTTCGGCGAGGCCACCAAGTTTTCGCAGGACCTGCTCGATGCGGACAAGACCTACGAAGCCAGTGTGCGCTTCGGCATCAAGACCCGCACCGGTGATGCAGAGGGCGAGGTGATCGAGACGCGGCCCGTAGTGCATGACGCCGAGGCCTTGCAGGCCGCCTGCGCGCGCTTCATCGGACCGATCGACCAGATTCCGCCCATGCATTCCGCACTCAAGCAAGGGGGCGTGGCGCTGTACGAGCTGGCACGCAAGGGCATCGAGGTGGCGCGCGCCGCGCGCCGGGTGCAGATCCACGCCATTGAAGTACTCAGCCACACGCCGGACACCGCGGTGCTGCGCTGCCATGTGAGCAAGGGCACCTACATCCGCACACTCGCCGAAGACATTGGCGAGGCCCTGGGCTGCGGCGCGCATCTCACGGCGCTGTATCGCACACAGGTGGGACCGCTGAG
>DASSQC010000262.1:0-7493 GCA_035702705.1 Burkholderiaceae bacterium
CTCGGTCGGCCGGTCCGGGTTGTCGTCCGGGATTCTCTGCTCGAACGGATTGGACTCGCGGCCCTCGAACAGCTCGGCGTCCACGTTCACAGTCTGCATGTAGGCATCAGGCTTCTCGCCTTCGGGCAACTTGCCCAGCAGGTAGTAGTCGAACACCTTGCGCGCGATCGGTGCGGCGCTGGCGGCACCGAAACCACCGTTCTCGACGATCACGGCCAGTGCGATCTTCGGGTCCTCGGCCGGCGCGAAGGCCACGTATAGCGAATGGTCACGCAGGCGTTCGGCCACGCGGCTGGCGACATACTTTTCGCCCTGCTTGATGGTGAACAGTTGCACCGTGCCGGTCTTTCCGGCGGCGTTGTATTGCGCGCCGGCAAACACGCGCGCGCCGGTGCCGCTTTCGTTCACGGCGAGCATGCCGCGCTTCACGAGCTCGATGTTCTCCCGCTTGAGCGGAATGCGATAGCTCTCCTTGGGCACCGTCGGCGTGCGCTGGCCGGTCTTGGGATCTTCGATCGCCTTGACCAGATGCGGCTTCATCACCACGCCATTGTTGGCAAGCGTCGCCGTGGCGTGCGCCAGCTGGAGGATGGTGAAGGTGTTGTAGCCCTGGCCGATGCCCAGGGAGATGGTCTCGCCGGGAATCCAGCGCTTCTGCTCGGGCTTGCGGAAGGCGCGCTGCTTCCATTCCTTGGAGGGCAGGATGCCGCGGCGCTCACCCTGCAGATCGATGCCGGTGAGCTGACCGAAGCCCCAGGGCTTCATGAAGTCATGGATGGCATCCACGCCCATGTCGTTGGCGAGGATGTAGTAGTACACGTCGCTGGACACCGCGATCGACTTGACCAGGTCCACCGAGCCCCAGCCCCCCGGCTTGCTGTCGCGGAACATGTGGTTGCCGAACATGTAGTAGCCCGGGTCCGCGTAGAGCTTCTCAGGCGTCCGGTAACCGCCTTCGAGCGCTGCCAGGGCCATGAAGGGCTTGTAGGTCGAGCCCGGCGGATACAGACCGGTCAGCGGCCGGTTGATCAGGGGCTTGTCGATGTTTTCGTTGAGCTCCTTCCAGGTCTCCGCGTCGATGCCCTCGACAAACAGGTTCGGGTCGAAGGTCGGCTTGGAGACGAAAGCGAGCACATCGCCCGTCTTGGGCTCGATGGCCACCAGGGCGCCGCGGCGGTCGCCGAACCAGCTCTCGACGCGCTGCTGCAGGCTGATATCCACCGACAGGATCAGGTTCTTGCCGGGCGTGCCTGCGCTGCGCGCCAGGGTGCGCACGGCGCGGCCGGCAGCGGTGACCTCCACCTCCTCGGTGCCCGGCGTGCCGACCAGCTCGCGCTCGTAGAAGCGCTCCAGGCCCTCCTTGCCGATGTGCTCGATGCCGCGGTACGCCTCATCCAGATCCTCGCGCTCGAGCCGCTCAGCATCCTTCTGGCTGATCCGGCCGATGTAGCCGATGACATGGCTGGCCGTTTCGCCCAGCGGGTACTGGCGAAACAGGCGCGCCTGCAGCTCCACGCCGGGGAAGCGGAAGCGGTTGGTCACGAAGCGAGCCACCTCCTCGTCCGTCAGGCGGGTACGGATCGGCAGGGACTCGAAGCGCTTGGAGTCCTCGCGCAGCTTCTTGAAGCGCCGGCGATCGCGCGGGGTGATCTCCACCACTTCGGCCAGTGCATCGATCGTGGCCTCGAGGTCCTTGACCTTGGCAGGCGTGATCTCGAGCGTGTAGCCCGAGTAGTTGCGTGCCAGCACGACACCCTTGCGATCAACGATCAGGCCTCGGTTGGGCGGAATCGGCACCACACTGATGCGATTGCGCTCGGCATCCGTGGAGAAGCGGTCGTGCTGGATCACCTGCAGCCAGACGTAGCGCGCGAGCACCAGCCCGAACAGTGTGAGCACGAACCCGGCCGCGACCAGCAGGCGCAGCCGGAACTGGCGCAGCTCACGCTCGGCGTTGCGGATCTCAGTCATTCGATGACCCCGGTGCAGAATGACCTGGCGTGCATGGCGCTAGATGGGCCGGGTTTCGTCTTTGTCGATCGCCCGCCGCTGCGGCGCGAGCAGCAGGATGGTGGCGATCGGCCAGAGCAGGGCCTGGGTCAGCGACTCGAGGAAGTACAGAATCCCGGGAAAGGGATCACCCACCGCCATGCGCACCAGCAGGCTCACGAGCTGCGCCAGGAGAAACAGCGGCAGCATGTGCAGGGCCTGCGTGCCCACCGTGAACCACAGCACGCGCCGATGCAGGCTGATGGCGCCGTAGGAAAGCAGGGTGTAGGCCAGGGCGTGCTGGCCCAGCACCGCGGCTTCATGCACATCCATGCCGATGCCCAGCAGGAAGGCCACACCAATGCCCACCCGGCGCGGATGATGGATGTTCCAGAACACCAGCACGAGCGCCACGAAGTCCGGCACCGCGACCCAGTGCCCCCAGGGCAGCAGATTGAGCAGGAAGGCCAGCGCCAGGGTGATGGCAATGAACCAGGGCTGCACGGGCAGCAGGATGCGCGTGGGGCGTGTGGGCGACTGACGCGGAGTGATCATCGCGCGGCTCCGGTCTTGGGCGTTTCGCTGCGGCCGGGGCCGGCGGGGGCGAGCTTGCGGCTGCCCTTGGCGGGTACGTCGGCCTCGGCGGGTGGCGGGGGCGGCGGCAGGCTGTTCCTGTGCTGCAGCACCATCAGGTAGCGATGCCTGTAGACGCCAGCCAGGGGCGTGCACAGGATGCGTGCGAAGCCCGTGACGCCGGTGCGGTCGACGCGAACCACCTTGGCCACGGGCAGGCCCGGCGGATAGGTGCCGTCCAGACCGGAGGTCAGCAGCACGTCGTTGTCCTGCACGTCGGCATTGCCCGGCAGGAAGCGGATCTCCAGGGCCGCGGAGTCCCGCCCGCCGGCCGAGCCGAACACGATCGCCCGCAGGCCGTTGCGCGCCACCTGGACGGGAATGGCCTGCTCCTTGTCCGTGATCAGCGTGACTTCGCTGGTCATCGGAAAGACGCGGGTGATCTGACCGACCACGCCCACGTCATCCAGCACCGGCATGCCGATCGCCATGCCCTGGCTCGAGCCGCGATCGAGCACGATGCGGTGCACAAACGGATCACGCGCCTCGTAGAGCACCTCGGCAATGACGCCCTCGGGGCGCTGCGTGTCGCGCAGGCCGATCAGGCGGCGCAACTGCTCGACCTCGGCCTGCAGCAGCTGCACGCGGTCGGCGCTGGCCGTCTTCTGGATCGACTGCTGCTTGAGCGCCCGGTTTTCCTCCAGCAGGCGCTGCTGGTCGCTCAGGTAGCCCCAGCCGCCACGGGTGAGTTCGCGTGGCAGCAGCATGAGCTGCTGCACCGGGTACAGCGCCGTGGCTGCGCCCCAGCGCGCCCACTTGAGCAGGCCGAAGCGGTAGTCCATGACGATGAGCGAGAGTGCAAACACTGCGAAGAACAGCAGCCGCGCATTGGCCGAAGGGCCTTGCTTGAAGAACGGCGGCGGAGTGTGTTGCATGTCGGGCGCGGTTGCGCGGGTTCCAGTGTGCTGCGGCCTTGATCCCTGACTGGGGGATCGCCAGGGGGTGTGCCCAGGGGAGGGGCGGAGAACACCTTTTCGCCCCGCTTGCCCGGCGCGGCGCAGTGCGCCGCGAAACCCCGGTCAAGCCCCCTCGTACGTTCTGGTCTTGACCTGTCAATCAGCGGCGCGAAGCGCCAGCTCGAATTGCGCCAAGACAATCACTCATTCGCAAAAATCGACCCCAGCTTGTCAATCCGCTCCAGGGCCACGCCGCAGCCGCGCACCACGCAGGTCAGGGGGTCTTCGGCCACCACCACGGGCAGACCGGTTTCCTCGACCAGCAGGCGGTCCAGGTCGCGCAGCAGGGCGCCGCCGCCGGTGAGCATGATGCCCTTCTCGGTGATGTCGGCCCCCAGCTCGGGCGGGGTCTGCTCCAGCGCGTTCTTCACGGCCGAGACG
The DNA here is from genome assembly GCA_035702705.1 of Burkholderiaceae bacterium. Taxonomy (GTDB): domain Bacteria; phylum Pseudomonadota; class Gammaproteobacteria; order Burkholderiales; family Burkholderiaceae_C; genus Piscinibacterium. The sequence continues at coordinate 3,960 of DASSQC010000262.1, forward strand.
ATCTGGTTCAGCGGGTCGGTCAGGGCCTCGAGGATCTCGTTGGACGAGACCGTGAAGCTGCGCGGAATGCCCTCGGAAAGATTGCGGCCCTTGACCTCAATCTCCTTGACCTCGCTGCCGGGGAAGGCGCTGCCGATCGTCTTCTTGACCATTTCGGCGGTGGGCTCGCCGATCAGCATGCCGTAGTTGCGGCGGATGTAGTTGATGATCGCTTCATCGAATTTGTCGCCGCCGGTGCGCACGCTGCCCTTGTAGACCATGCCACCCAGGGAGATCACGGCCACTTCGGTCGTGCCGCCGCCGATGTCCACCACCATGCTGCCAGTGGCCTCGGAGACCGGCAGACCGGCGCCGATGGCTGCGGCCATGGGTTCCTCGATCAGATACACCTGGCTGGCGCCGGCGCCCAGGGCCGCTTCCTTGATGGCACGGCGTTCGACCTGGGTCGAACCGCAGGGCACGCAGATGATGATGCGCGGATTGGGCGCGAACAGGCTGCCCGGGTGCACCATCTTGATGAACTGCTTGATCATCTGCTCGGTGACCGTGAAGTTGGCGATCACGCCGTCCTTCATGGGGCGAATGGCCTCGATGTTGCCGGGCACCTTGCCCAGCATCTGCTTGGCCTCGTGGCCCACGGCCTGGATGACCTGCTTGGAGTGCGGGCCGCCCTCCTGGCGGATGGCCACCACCGAAGGCTCGTTCAGGACGATGCCCTTGCCCTTGACGTAGATGAGGGTGTTGGCGGTACCGAGGTCGATGGCGATGTCGGTGGACAGGTAGCTGCGGAAGAATCCGAACATTCGGTGATCTCTGAACGTGTGTTGTGCGGGAACGCTTGAGCCCGCGACGGCTGCAAATCCGCAAGTCTGGCGCAGCGCGTCGAAAAGGGGTGTGTTCAATGGCAAAACCGCCCGGCGCGCCAAGGCTCTCGGGCGGTCTTTCAACCAGAGCGCGATGTTAACCTAGCGCACCCCGACAAACCCGCGCCAAATCAGGCAGTTACGCCGCACGGTCGGGTTCTGGAGGCAGGGCTCGACCGGCCGGCCGCCGCCCCGGATTCCGGGTTTCGGGCCTCCGGCGACACGCCCGCGCCCAAACACTTGTTTACAACCCCGGCCTCCTGTCCGGCCGAGGCCCCAAGGCTCACGATGCAACTCTCCGACGCCGACATCCAGCGCATTGCCCGCTTGGCCCGGCTGGGCGTCTCGCCCGCCGAGCTGGACGCCACCCGCGACAAGCTCAACGCCATCCTGCAGCTCATCGATGAAATGCAGGCCGAAGACACCGCAGGCGTGGCGCCCCTGGCGCACCCCACGGCCTTCGAGGGTGCGATCGCCCTGCGCCTGCGCGAGGACGCCGTGACGGAGCCGGTCGGCGAGGCCGGTGAATCCGCCCGTGAGGCGCTGATGGCCAACGCCCCGGCCCAGCGCGAGGGCATGTTCCTCGTGCCCAAGGTGATCGAATGAGTGCACGTACCCTCGCCCAGACCGCCGCCCTCCTGGCCAGCAGGCAGGTCAGCGCCGTTGAACTCGCCCAGGAGTGTCTGGCCGCCATCGAGGCCAAGAAGCACCTCAACGCCTTTCTGGATGTGCAGCCGGAGCTCACCCTGGCCCAGGCTCGCGCGGCCGACGCGGCCCGCGCCGCCGGTACCGCCGGACCGCTGACGGGCGTGCCGATTGCGCACAAGGACATCTTCGTCACCCGCGGCTTCAAGAGCACGGCCGGCAGCAGGATGCTGGCGAATTACGTCTCGCCCTTCGATGCCACCGTGGTCGAACGCCTGGCCGCTGCCGGCATGGTGACCGTGGGCAAGACCAACTGTGACGAGTTCGCCATGGGCTCCTCGGGCGAGAACTCCGCCTTCGGCCCGACGCTCAACCCGCGTGATGAGCGCGCCGTGCCCGGCGGTTCGACCAGCGGCAGCGCAGCCGCCGTGGCCGCCGGCATCGTGCCCGCCGCTACCGGCACCGACACCGGCGGCTCGATCCGCCAGCCCGCCAGCTTCTGCGGCATCACCGGCATCAAGCCCACCTACGGGCGGGTGTCGCGCTACGGCATGATCGCCTTCGCCTCCTCGCTGGACCAGGGCGGCCCGATGGCCCAGACCGCCGAAGACTGCGCCCTGCTGCTCAATGCCATGGCCGGCTTCGATGAGCGCGATGCCACCAGCCTTGAGCGCCCCGCCGAGGACTTCACCCGCCTGCTCGCCGCACCGATGGACGGCGCACCCGCCGGCAAGCCGCTCGCCGGCCTGCGCGTGGGCGTGCCGGCCGAGTTCATGGGCGAGGGCGTGGCTGCCGAGGTGAAGGCCGCCGTCGAGACCGCGATCAAGCGGCTGGAGAGTCTGGGTGCCGTGCGCGTACCGCTGGCGCTGCCACGCACGCGTCTGGCCATCCACGCCTATTACGTGATTGCCCCTGCCGAGGCCTCCAGCAACCTCAGCCGCTTCGACGGCGTGCGCTATGGCCACCGGTGTGAGAACCCCAGAGACCTGCAGGATCTCTATGAACGCAGCCGCGCCGAGGGCTTCGGCCCGGAGGTGAAGCGCCGCATTCTGGTTGGGACCTATGTGCTCTCGGCCGGGTACTACGACGCCTACTACAAGCAGGCCCAGAAGCTGCGCCGCCTGCTCGCGCAGGACTTCCAGAATGCGTTTGCCCAGTGCGACGTGATCGTCGGCCCTGTGGCGCCAACCACTGCCTGGAACCTTGGCGAGAAGGCCGACGACCCGGTGGCCAACTACCTCGCCGACATCTTTACCCTGGGCGTGTCTCTGGCCGGGCTGCCGGCCATGAGCGTGCCCGCCGGCACAGGCATCGACAGCGGGCGCCCGGTGGGCCTGCATCTGATCGGCAACTACTTCGCGGAAGCGCGCCTGCTGGGCGTGGCGCACGCCTTCGAGCGCGCCTGATCCCCACACACGCCTGCACCCACACGAGACACGCCATGACCTGGGAAGTTGTGATCGGCATCGAGACGCACGTTCAGCTCTCGACCACCTCGAAAATCTTCAGCGGATCGTCCACGCAGTTCGGCGCTGCGCCCAACACGCAGGCCAATGCGGTGGACATGGCCCTGCCCGGCGTGCTGCCGGTGATGAACAAGGGCGCAGTGCAACGCGCGATCCAGTTCGGCCTCGCTGTCGGCGGGCAGGTGGCTGCCGTAAGCCAGTTCGAGCGCAAGAACTACTTCTACCCGGACCTGCCGAAGGCCTACCAGATCAGCCAGTACGAGGTGCCGGTGGTCTCGGGCGGCGGCATCAGCATCCTGCTGGAGGACGGCAGCGAGAAAACCATTCGCCTCACGCGTGCACACCTGGAAGAAGACGCCGGCAAGAGCGTGCATGAAGGCATGGGCGCGTTCTCCGGCATCGACCTGAACCGTGCCGGCACGCCGCTGCTCGAGATCGTCAGCGAACCCGACATCGCCAATGCCAAGGAGGCTGTGGCGTACGCCAAGGCCCTGCACGGTCTGGTGGTCTGGCTGGGCATCTGCGACGGCAACATGCAGGAAGGCAGTTTCCGCTGCGAT
>DASSQC010000263.1:0-2849 GCA_035702705.1 Burkholderiaceae bacterium
CCGCGGCCTGCACAACTACTGGGGCTACAACACGCTCGCGTTCTTCGCGCCCGACCCGCGCCTCGCCGCCGACCGCACGCCCGAAGGCACCATCGCCGAATTCAAGGCGATGGTGGCCACGCTGCAGGCCACGGGCATCGAGGTGATCCTGGACGTGGTGTTCAACCACACCGCCGAGGGCGACGAGCACGGCCCCACGCTCTGCTGGCGCGGGCTGGACAACCCCAGCTGGTACCGGCTGATGCAGGACGACCGCAGCCGCTACGAGAACGCGAGCGGCTGCGGCAACACGCTGCGCGTGATCCACCCGCGCGCCACCCAGTTCGTGCTGGATGCGCTGCGCTACTGGGTGGAGGTGATGGGCGTGGATGGCTTCCGCTTCGACCTGGCACCCGCGCTGGGCCGCACGCGCCATGGCTTCGACCCCTCCGCGCCGTTCTGGGTGGCGCTGCGCCAGGACCCCACGCTCGCGCGCGTGCACCTGATCGCCGAGCCGTGGGACGCCGCGCACGATGGCTACCAGTTGGGCCGCCTGCCCGGCCGCTTCGCCGAGTGGAACGACCGCTTCCGCGACACCGCGCGTGGCTATTGGCTGGGCGAGGCCTCCAGCGCGCCGCCGGTGGACCGCAGCGCGTTCGCACGCCGCTTCACCGCCTCCAGCGACCTGTTCCACCATGCGCATCGCGCGCCCACCGCCAGCATCAACTACGTGGCCGCGCACGATGGCCGCACGCTGGCCGACGTGGTGGGCTACCGCGAGCGCCACAACCACGCCAACGGCGAGCACAACCGCGACGGCCACGCGCACGAGGTGTGCGGGAACTTCGGCGTGGAAGGCCCGAGCGACGACGCCACCGTGAACGACGCGCGCCGCCGCGTGCGCCGCGCGCTGCTGGCCACCGTGCTGCTGGCGCAGGGCACGCCGATGCTGTGCGCCGGCGACGAGTTCGGCAACAGCCAGGCCGGCAACAACAACGCCTATTGCCAGGACAACGCCACCGGCTGGATCGACTGGCAGGCGCAGGCCGACGAGGACCTGGGCCCGCTGATCCACGCCCTGACAAATCTGCGCCGACAGCATGCCGCGCTGCGCCACGAGCGCTGGTTCTGCGGCGAAGACGTGGTGCTGCCCGAGCGCAGCGTGCAGTGGTTCGCGCCGTCCGGCCGGGCCATGCAGCCGCACGACTGGCACGAGCACGGTCAGCACGCCTTTGCCTGCCGCATCCAGTCGCGTGCCGACGCGCAGACGCCGCCCGAGCAGTGGCTGATCGTCTTCAACCCGGAAACTGCCGCGCTGCCCTTCACCCTGCCGCCCGGCGCCTGGCGGGTCGTGCTCGATTCGGCGGCCGAGATCCAGCCGGGCTTTGCGCCGCCTGCACCGGGTCCGGTGTCGATCCCGGCGCAGGCCGTGGTGCTGCTCCAGGCCTAGGTTTCACGCATCCACTCACTCTGTTCCGTTCCACCCCAAGGCTTCACGCATCATGAATCTGAACCAGCGCCGCTCCGGTGTCCTGCTGCACATCACCTCATTGCCCGGGCCGCATGGCATCGGTGACTTCGGGCCGGCGGCCTTCCGCTTCGTGGACTGGATGGCCAGCGCCGGCCAGACCGTCTGGCAGACCCTGCCGATGATGCCGATCGGCCCCTGCGATTCGCCCTACATGAGCGTGTCGGCCTTTGCCGGCAGCCCCTTGATGGTGGCGCTGGAGCCGCTGGTGGAGAAGGGCTGGCTGGCGCAGCCTGCATTGCCCGAGGGCGGATTCGATGCCGCACGTGCCGATTACGGCCGCGTGGTGCCCTGGCGCCTCGCGCAGCTGCGTGCCGCATGGGCCGGGTTCAAGGCCAAGGCGTCGGCCCATGACAAGAGCGCGCTGGATGCGTGGGCCAGGCGCGAAGCCAGCTGGCTGGACGACTATGCCCTGCTCATGGCCCTGGAAGGCCAATACGGCGCCCAGGGCAACTACTGCTGGTGGCAGTGGCCGGACGATCTGCGCAGCCGCAAGCCCGAGGCCCTGGCCGCGGCACGCGCGGAGCATGCCGACGAGATCGGCTTCTGGAGCTTCGTGCAGTGGTGCTGGGACGTGCAGTGGGCCGCGATCAAGGCCTATGCCAACAGCAAGGGCATCTCGATCATGGGTGATCTGCCGATCTTCATCGCCCATCACAGCGCCGACTGCTGGTCGCGCCCCGATCTGTACTACCTCGATGAGGACTATCAGCCCACCGTGGTGGCCGGCGTGCCGCCGGACGGCTTTGCGCCCGACGGTCAGCGCTGGGGCAACCCGCTGTACCGCTGGGACCGCATGGCGGCCGAGGACTATGCCTGGTGGACCCAGCGCATCCGCCGCGCCATGAGCCAGGCCGATGTCTTTCGCATCGACCACTTCCGCGGCTTTGCGGGCTACTACGAGATTCCTGCCCGTTGCCCCACGGCGCGCGAGGGCCAGTGGGTACCCGGCCCCGGCAAGGCCCTGTTTGCGGCGATCGAACGCGCCCTGGGCAAGCTGCCCATCGTGGCCGAAGACCTGGGGCTCATCACCGAGGACGTGACCGATCTGCGCGATCACTTCGGCTTTCCCGGCATGAAGATCCTGCAGTTCGGATTTGGGGGCGACGGCACGCACGAATTCATGCCGCAGAACTACACGCCCAACTGCATCGTCTACACCGGCACGCATGACAACGACACCGCCCGAGGCTGGTGGGACGCCGCCCCGCATCACGAGCGCGCCTTCTGCGGCGCTTACCTCGCCTGCAACGAGCACGATGTGCACTGGGCCATGATCCGCGCGGCCAGCAACTCCGTGGCCAACATGGCCATCTTCCCGCTGCAGGACGTGCTGGGTCTG
>DASSQC010000264.1:0-6231 GCA_035702705.1 Burkholderiaceae bacterium
CGTCTTCAGGCCAAAATGGCTGAAGAAGCGCTTCAGACAAGCGGAAAGCACATTGAAACCTGCTGCCCGAAGCATCAATGCGGCAGCGCTCACCCGGCCAGCACCGCTTTCACGTGGGCCGCAATCTCGCCCACGGCCAGCGACGTGGCTGCCGCGTCACGGCGAGCCTGGTACTCGACCTTGCCGTCCTTCAGCCCACGCTCGCCGATCGTCACGCGGTGCGGCACGCCGATCAGCTCCCAGTCGGCAAACATCACGCCCGGGCGTTCGCCGCGATCGTCCAGCAGCACGTCGATGCCGGCGGCTTGCAGCTCGGCATAGAGCCTGTCGGCCTCGGCCTTCACGGCCTCGATGCGGTCATAGCCCACCGGGCAGATCACCACCTGGAAGGGTGCAATGGCGTTGGGCCAGATCATGCCCTTGTCATCGTGGTTCTGCTCGATGGCCGCACCCAGGATGCGCGTGACACCAATGCCGTAGCAGCCCATCTCCATGAGCGCGGGCTTGCCGGTCTCATCGAGGAAGGTGGCGTTCATGGCCTTGCTGTACTTGGTGCCGAGGTAGAACACGTGACCGACCTCGATGCCGCGCTGGATGGCCAGCACGCCCTTGCCGTCCGGCGAGGGGTCGCCCTCGCGGATGTTGCGGATGTCGGCCACAAGATCGGGCTCGGGCAGGTCGCGCCCCCAGTTCACACCGGTGAAGTGGAAATCCACTTCATTGGCGCCGCAGACGAAATCACTCATGTTCGCCACGGTGCGGTCGGCAATCACGCGCACGGGCTTGTTCATGCCGATGGGGCCGAGGTAGCCGGGCTTGCAGCCGAAGTGCTCGACGATCTCGGCCTCGGTGGCAAAGCGCCAGCCGTCCTTCATGCCTTCGATCTTGCCGGCCTTCACTTCATTGAGGTCATGGTCGCCGCGCACCAGCAGCAGGTGGATGACCGCGCCCTTCTCGGTGTCCGTCGCGAGCACCAGGGACTTCACCGTGCGCTCAAGCGGAATGTTCAGCAAGGCCGCCACGTCCTCGCAGGTGCTCTTGCCGGGCGTGGGCGTCTTGGCCAGGGCCTGCGCAGCGGCAGCACGCTCGGCAATGAGCGACACGGCCTCGGCCAGTTCGATGTTGGCGGCGTAGTCGCTCGTGGGGCAGTAGGCGATCGCGTCCTCGCCGGTGTCGGCGATCACCTGGAACTCGTGGCTCTTGTCGCCGCCAATCGCACCGGTGTCGGCCGCCACGGCGCGGTAGGTCAGACCCAGGCGATCGAAGATCCTGCAGTAGGCGGCATACATGGCCTCATAGCTCTTGCCGGCGTCTTCCACGGTGCGGTCGAAGGAGTAGGCATCCTTCATCGTGAACTCGCGCCCGCGCATCACGCCGAAGCGCGGCCGGCGCTCGTCACGGAACTTGGTCTGGATGTGATAGAAGTTCTTGGGCAGCTGGCGGTAGCTCTTGATCTCCTGGCGCGCAATGTCGGTCACCACCTCTTCGCTGGTGGGCTGGATGATGAAGTCGCGCCCGTGGCGGTCCTTCACGCGCAGCAGCTCGGGGCCCATCTTGTCGAAGCGGCCCGTCTCCTGCCAGACCTCGGCCGGCTGCACCACGGGCATCAGGAGCTCGATCGCTCCGGCACGGTTCATCTCCTCGCGGATGATGGTCTCGACCTTGCGGATGATGCGCAGGCCCATGGGCATGTAGTTGTAGATGCCGCCGGCGAGCTTCTTGATCAGGCCGCCGCGCAGCATGAGTTTCTGGCTCACGATGTCCGCATCGGCGGGGGCCTCTTTGAGGGTGGAGATGTGGAATCGACTGGCGCGCATGACGTTGGAGACCGATGCAGAAAGATGCGGGGGAATTCGCACCGCCAGGACAGGGTTTCACCTTGTCTTGGGCGCGAAGCTTGTGATTAGAATCGGCTCAGATTGTAAAGATTTGGGGTAGTCATCATGCTCGACAAGGAGGGCTTCCGCCCGAATGTCGGCATCATCCTGCTCAACCACAAGAACGAGGTCTTCTGGGGCAAACGGATTCGGGAACATTCATGGCAATTCCCTCAAGGGGGCATCAAGTACGGGGAATCTCCCGTGCAGGCGATGTTCCGCGAGCTGGAAGAGGAAATTGGCCTGAAGCCGGAGCACGTGAAGATTCTCGGCCGCACCCGCGGCTGGTTGCGCTATGAGGTGCCGGATCACTGGATCCGCAGAGAATGGCGCGGGCATTACCGCGGCCAGAAGCAGATCTGGTTTCTGCTGCGTCTGCTCGGACGCGACAGCCAGATCGACCTGCGGGCCTCCACCCACCCGGAGTTCGATGCCTGGCGCTGGAGCAATTACTGGGTCGAGCTCGACGCAGTGATCGAGTTCAAGCGCGAGGTCTATCAACTCGCATTGACCGAGCTTGCGCAGTACATCCAGCGCCGCCAGGAAGGCAACCGCTACCTGCGCGGCCATGTGCACCTGACGCAGCAGGCCGAGGAAAGCCATCCGCCCGCTGCGGACCTGAACTCGGACACGGTGATCGGCCCGATCACGGGCATCGATTTCGAGGGCGAGCCCGAGGTGCCGCCTGAGCAGGCCGAGCCCAAGACTGCAGCCGACGCCTAGCGCCCCGCTGCAGCAGCACCGAGACAAAACGGCTGGGGGTTCCCAGCCGTTTTGTCTTGCACGTGCAAAGTTCTGCGCCTCAACCCACCAGCACCATGTTGCTGCGGTGAATGATCTCCGGGTCTTCCACAAAGCCCAGGATCGCCTCGATCTGGCTGGAGGGCTTGCGCGCAATCAGGCGTGCCTCGGCGGCCGAATAGTTGGACAGTCCGCGCGCCACTTCCACGCCGGCGTCATCCACGCAGGCCACCAGCGCACCGCGGCCGAATTCACCGTCCACCCGCGCCACGCCGATGGGCAGCAGGCTCTTGCCGTCTTCACGCAGGGCGCGCACGGCCCCGGCATCCAGCACGAGCCTGCCGGCGACCTGGAGGTGGTCGGCCATCCATTGCTTGAAGGCGCTGCGCTTGGCGGTCTGAGCCACCAGCAGGGTGCCGATGGATTCGCCGGCCGCCAGTCGCGTGAGCACATCGGCCTCGCGACCGGAGGCGATCACCGTGGAGGTGCCGCTCATGGCGGCGCGCTTGGCCGCCAGGATCTTGGTGATCATGCCGCCCTTGCCGATGCTGGAGCCGGCGCCGCCCGCCATGGCTTCCAGCGCCGGGTCGCCTGCGGCCGCTTCGGTGATGAAGCGGGCACTGGCGTCCTTGCGCGGATCGGCCGAGTACAGGCCGCGCTGGTCGGTCAGGATGACCAGCAGGTCGGCATCGATGAGGTTGGCCACCACGGCACCGAGGGTGTCGTTATCGCCGAACTTGATTTCGTCCGTGACCACCGTGTCGTTCTCGTTGATCACAGGTACCACCCGCAGGGCCAGCAGGGTCTGCAGGGCGCTGCGGGCGTTCAGGTAGCGCTCGCGGTCCGCGTGGTCGGCATGTGTGAGCAGCACCTGCGCGGTCTGGATGCCGTGCTGCTTGAAGCTGGATTCATAGATCTGCGCCAGGCCCATCTGCCCCACTGCGGCCGCGGCCTGGAGTTCATGGATGGCGGTGGGCCGCTTGGCCCAGCCCAGTCGCTTGACGCCTTCGGCAATCGCCCCGGAGGACACCATCACCACCTCGCGCCCTTCGGTCCAGAGCCTGGCGATCTGCGTCGCCCATTCGGCAATGCGTGCCGCGTCCAGCCCGCGCCCCTCGTTGGTCACCAGGCTGGAGCCGACCTTGACGACGATGCGACGCGCCTGGGTCAGCGCTGCGCTCGACGCGGCACGTGCACTCATGACTCGTCCTCGGCGGCCCCGGGTGCCGCAGTCCCGGCCTCGGGCGCGGTGCGGTCGAAGCGCTCGTCAAAGGCACGCGGCTTGGCTTCGTCGCGGATCTGCACGAGCGCCTTGTACAGATCGAGAATGAGCGGCTCGCAGCCCTCGCGCGTGAGCGCGGAGATGCTGTAGATCGGGCCCTTCCACTTGTAGCGCTTGACGAAGTCCTTCACGCGGGCGGCGCGCTCGTCCTCGGGGATCATGTCGAGCTTGTTGAGCACCAGCCAGCGCGGCTTGGCTGCGAGCTCCGGGTCGTACTTCTCGAGCTCCTTGACGATGGCACGGGCTTCCTTGACCGGATCCACGGCGTCGTCGAATGGCGCCAGATCCACCAGATGCAGCAGCACGCGCGTGCGCGCGAGGTGCTTGAGAAACTGATGCCCCAGCCCGGCGCCCTCGGCCGCACCCTCGATCAGGCCGGGAATATCGGCGATCACGAAGCTCTTCTCGTCGCTCACGCGCACCACACCCAGGTTGGGGTGCAGGGTCGTGAAGGGGTAGTCGGCAATCTTCGGCCGCGCGTTGCTCACCGCCGAGATGAAGGTGCTCTTGCCGGCGTTGGGCATGCCGAGCAGCCCCACGTCGGCCAGCACCTTGAGCTCCAGCCGCAGCACGCGGTGCTCGCCATCGCGGCCGGGCGTGAACTGGCGCGGCGCGCGGTTCACGCTGCTCTTGAAGTGGATGTTGCCCAGGCCGCCGTCGCCGCCCTTGGCCAGCAACACGCGCTGGCCGTGGTGGGTGAGGTCGAACAGGGGCGTGTCGGTCTCGGCGTCGATGATCAACGTGCCCACGGGCATGCGCAGCTCGATGTCCTCGGCCGCAGCGCCGTACTGATCCTTGCCGCGCCCATGTTCGCCATTGCGGGCGAGGTGCTTCTTGGCAAAGCGGTAGTCCACGAGGGTGTTGATGTTCTCGTCGGCCACGCCCCAGATGCTGCCGCCCTTGCCGCCATCGCCGCCATCCGGACCGCCCTTGGGCACGAACTTCTCGCGACGCATCGACGCCGAGCCGTTGCCGCCGCGGCCGGCGGTCACTTCGATGGTGGCTTCGTCGATGAATTTCATGATGGGCGCTCTGCAGAAAGGGGGGCTAGACACCGGGGGCTGCTCATGCACGCGCAAGGCGCGTGCTGGACAGGCGTTCCGCTTGTCTGGCGGGCATCTTCAGCCATTTTGGCCTGAAGAAGCGCATGAATGCTGGGTCTGACTGGTTACATGCGGGCGCCGCGGTCTCAGTGAGGAGGCCGCAACGCCCGCAAACACACGGTACCGCGCAGGGTGCAGTGCCGGAACGTGGGGCCGCGCACTGCCTGGTACATGAACAGCGGTCATCTCAGGCGGAGGCCCAAGGCCAAGCAAGGGATAAAAACAAAGGGCCTCGCACCGCGAGGCCCTTGTTGCTGCAGCCTGCGCTGCGGCCGATGACGCTGTACAGCTTGGCGCGTTGATCGGACCTCAGGCCTGGCTGACGTTCACGGTACGGCGCTTGAACGGGCCCTTGACAGCAAAGTTCACCTTGCCGTCGATCAGGGCGTACAGGGTGTGGTCCTTGCCCATGCCGACGTTCACGCCGGGATGGAACTCGGTGCCACGCTGGCGCACGATGATGGAGCCGGCATTGATGTCCTGGCCGCCGTACACCTTCACGCCGAGCCGCTTGCTTTCGCTGTCGCGACCGTTCCGCGTCGAGCCGCCGCCTTTTTTCTGTGCCATGGTCGCTTACTCCTTACTTGGCCTTGCCGCCGACGAGCTCGTCTTGCAGCGTCTTCAGTTCGTCCCACTTGCCATCACGGGCCAGTGCAGCCTGCTGGGGCCAGCTGTCCGGCTTGTGGCTTGCGAAGCGCGAGCCGCCGGCCTTCAGGATCTCGGCGATCGCGTCCACCTTGGCGTCTGCCAGGGCAGCAAAGGTGGTGATGCCGGCTGCGCGCAGCAGTTCGGCAATCTTCGGGCCGATGCCTTCAACGATCGTCAGGTCGTCTGCCTTGGACACCGCGGGCGCGTCAGCCTTGGCCGACTGGCCGGCGCCGCTGATCTCGCTGATGAACAGCTCGGTGAACCACTGACGATGCCCCTGCCGCTTCTGATAGTGCTTGCGGCGGCGCATCTTGAAGATCTTGACCTTGTCGGCTCGACCATGGGCAAGCACCGTCGCCTTGACTGCCGCACCCGCCACCAGGGGGGTGCCCACCGCGAGGGTGTCACCGGCGCCCACGGCCAGTACGGAATCAATCGTGATGACTTGGCCAGGTTCCGCAGCGATCTGTTCTACCTTGAGTTTTTCGCCGGCGGACACGCGATACTGCTTGCCCCCGGTTTTTATGACTGCGTACATGTTGACCTCTTGAATTCGTCTTGAATCGACCGTCTTCAGTCG
>DASSQC010000265.1:0-6043 GCA_035702705.1 Burkholderiaceae bacterium
GCCTGCCCCAGCTGTTTGCGGAGCACCCGGAGCTGCAAGTGGAGCTGCTGCTGCTGCCGCGTTCACCCAGCCTGGCGGCACGCGAGGCCGATCTGGCGGTGATGGTGGAGCCGCCGGCCAGTGGCCGCTACTACGTCACGCGCCTGACCGACCTGCGCTACGACCTCTGCGCCAGCAGCAGCTACCTGGCGGCGCACCCGCCCATTGCGTCACTGGACGATCTGGCCGCGCACCGCTTTGTGGACTACGTGCAGGACTACCTGCTCAGCGACTCGCTGCGCTACCTGGACGAGCTGCAGCTCAAGCCCCGGCGCGTGTTTGCCGCCACCGGCATGCTGGCCCAGCACGCCGCCATCTCGGCCGGCATCGGCATGGGCATGCTTACGCGCTATGTGCAGGCCGCGGACCCGAACCTGCGCCGCGTGCTGCCGGGGCAGGCGAGCGTAAAGCGCACGCTCTGGCTGGCCGCACCGAGCGAACTCTTTGGCCTGCGCCGCGTGCGCGTGGTCTGGGACTTTCTGCGCAGCATTGCAGAGGGCGAGCCCGCGCTCTTCGGCGGCCAGGCGCGGGACGCCTGATGGACATTTTCGGACAGCATTTTTCTTGAGGCCCAATACGCCAAGAAGTCCGTGCAACAAGCGAGAACGGCCTCGTGGAATTCGAAAATTCAATCACTTTCAGCCACTTTCCGGCTGAAAGTGATTGACCGGCCTGCGCGCCATCAGCGCAGCATCTGCCGGGTGTAAGGTCAGCGCGCACGCACTGCCGCTGCGGCCTGGCTTGCCGCCCCCGCAGGCGTGCTGCCCGTGGCCCGCCCCCACCTGCCCGCAACCGCCCACTCCGCCCGGAGCCCCCGCCATGTCCGAGCTGTCGACCTCGCCCAACGCCGCCCCCATGCCGCCCGGCACGGCGCCCGCCGTGAATTCCCTGGCCGGCATCCCCAGCCGCGAGCTGCTGCTGCACGCCCTGTATGAAGCTGCGGAGCTGGAGCACAACCTGATGTGCACCTATCTCTATGCAGCCTTCAGCCTGAAGCAGGGCACCGAAGAGGGCCTGACCGAGGCGCAGGCCGAGGCGCTGGCGCGCTGGCGGCGCGAGATCCTAGACGTGGCCATCGAGGAGATGGGCCACCTGGTGGCGGTGTGGAACATCACCGCCGCGCTGGGCGGTGCGCCGCGCTTCGGGCGCATGAACTTCCCGCTGGACCCCGGCATGCTGCCGGCGCGTGTGGTGGTGAAGCTCGCGCCTTTCAATGACGCCACGCTGCAGCACTTCATCTTCCTGGAGCGGCCAGAAGGCAGCGACGAGGCCGACGGCGAGGGCTTTGCGCCGGAGCGCCTGTTTGTGCGCGGCGCCCCCGGCGCGCGCATCACGCCCATGGCCACGGACTACGACACCGTGGGCCATTTCTACGGCACCCTGGCCGGCGCGCTGGAGCGCTTCTGCGCGGCGCATGGCGAAGACGTGGCCTTCTGCGGTGCGCGCACGCTGCAGATGGCGCCCACGGAAATCACCCTGCAGGGCGCGCAGCCGGTGATCTGCCTGAAGACCGCGCTGGCCGCACTCGATGCCATCGTGCGCCAGGGCGAGGGCGCACCCAGCGACAGTGCCGGCTCGCACTACGCGCGCTTTGTGGCCATCCGCCGCGAGCTGGCCGCATTCAAGGCCGCAGACCCCGGCTTCAGGCCGGCCCACCCCGCTGCCACCAACCCCGTGCTGCGCCGCCCACCGCGGCCGGAGGGGCGCGTGTGGCTGGAAGACCCGCAGGCCATCGCCACCGTGGATGTGGCCAACGCCAGCTACGGGCTCATGCTGCGCCTGCTGGCCTGGAGCTATGGCGTGCACGGCCCCGGCGGCGAGAAGGCCCTGGCCGTGGACCTGGGCGTGGGCCTCATGCGCGCCATGACCCTGCTGGCCGAGCATGCTGCGCGCCTGCCGGCGGGCGCATCCAACCCGCAGTGCAACGCCGGCATGAGCTTCACCGCCCTGCGCGACGCTGCCGCGCTGCCGCCCGGCGAGGCCGGTCGACGCTTCTTCATCGAGCGCCTGTACGAACTGGCCACTGCGGCCGAGGCCCTGGCGCACACCAGCCCGCACAGGCGCACCGAGCAGGCCGCCAAACTGTTCCGCAGCCTGGCACGCCGCGGCAAGACCGGGCTGGAGCCGCGCGGGCCGGTGGTGCTGCCGCGCGTGACCATCACCGCCACCGCCGCGCAGCTGGCCGAGGCGCAGGCCGCCGGCGGCCTTGAGGGCTCTGCGGTGGTGATGCAGGCCGTGTCAATGCCGGCCCGCGTCCACGCGCCCTCGGCAGACACAGCAACCGCCGTATCGGGCACCGCCGCCAGCACCAAGATCGACGGCGTGGAGCACGTGCAGGGCCGCGACCTCACGCTCCTGTTCGAAGGCAAGCGCTGCATCCATGCGCGCTTCTGCGTGACCGGCGCGCCCAAGGTGTTTCTGGCCAACACGCCGGGCGACTGGATCTTCCCGGACGCCATGCCCACCGAGCGCCTGGTCGACATCGCGCACGCCTGCCCCTCAGGCGCCATCCGCTACGCCCGCAAGGACGGCCAGCCCGACGAATCCGCCCCGCCGGTGAACCTCATCAGCGTGCGCGAAGCCGGCCCCTACGGCGTGCGCGCGCCCATCGTGCTGGACGGCGAACCCATCGGCTACCGCGCCACCCTGTGCCGCTGTGGCGCGAGCAAGAACAAGCCCTTCTGCGACGGCAGCCACCACGACGTGAACTTTGCCGCCAGCGGCGAGCCACCTACCGGGATCAACGGCCTGCCGACCGACATGCTCGCCGTGCGCGACGGCCCCCTGCACATCGACCCCGAACCCAACGGCCCGCTGCAGGTCAGCGGCAACATGGAAGTGCTGGCCGGCACCGGCCGCATGGTCTGCCGCATCACCAGCGCGCGCCTGTGCCGCTGCGGCGGCAGCGCCACCAAGCCCTTCTGCGACGGGACGCACGCGAAGATCGGGTTCAAGAGCGATTGAGCCGGTTGCTCAGGGCAGCGGTCCGGCCTACTGCCCCCGCCAGCCCGGCAGCTTCAAGCCGCTGACCATCGCGGCCACGCGCAGCACGCAGGTGACCAGCGCTGAGGCTGCGAGCGAGGCCTCGCTCGGCCAGCTCAGCTGATGGCCGGCCACCGCCACCCAGCCGCCGAAGAAGGCGCAGACGGCGTAGGGCTGGTGGTCGCTGAAGACCTTGGGGACTTCGTTGCAGGCGATGTCGCGCAGCACGCCGCCGAACACGGCCGTGATCACGCCCATGAGCACGGCGACGATGGGCGGCAGGTTCTGGGTCAGCGCCAGTTGCGTACCCACGGCGGTGAACAGGCCCAGGCCGAGGGCATCGGGCCACTGGATGGCGCGCTCGGTGATGGCGAGCTGGGTCGCCAAGCCGCGCTTGCGCAGCACAAAGGTGGCCGCGATGCACAAACCCAGGATCACCCACAGCCAGACCGCGTGCTCGACCCAGTAGAACGGCCGGCGGTCGAGCAGCACGTCACGCAAGGTGCCGCCGCCAAAGGCCGCCAGCGTGGTGACGACGCACAAGCCCACCACATCGAGCTTCTTGCGCGCACCGGCCACCAGACCGGAGGCGGCAAAGGCCAGGGTGGCGGCGGCTTCCACCACGGGCAGGGCGTGGGTCAGGGCATCGGCAGGCTGCATGACGGGCCGAAGCGCAGTTGGGCGGATGAGGTGGATCGTCCGATCACGCCGGGCGATTCAGCGGACCTGCTGCAGGCGGATAGTCAAGCCCACGCTCGCGCTGCCGCGGTTGGTCCACATCCAGCAGTAGGTCTCGCGCTTGGGCGCCTCGAAGCGGCCGCTGGCCTTGCTCACGGCGTCCTGTTTCACGGGGTAGCTCGTGTCTTTCCCCACGTGGTAGTGGATGTTGAAGTCCGTGGCGCCCGCCCCATCGAAGGACCAGTCGACCACCTCGCCTGAGGACAGTGCGCCGCAGACCTCGACGAACTTGCCGGCCGGCACGCTGGCCTCATGGCTGAAGCGGCCCTCGCGCCATTGAAGATCCACGATGTGGCTGCTGGCCGCGGCCGTGCCCGCCAGCAGGAGCGCGGCCCATCCGAACACGGCGCGCTTCATCGCTGCACCTGCAGCTCGGTGGCGATGAGCTTGCCGTCCTCGCGGCTGATGCTGAAGCGCACCTTGTCACCGACCTTGACACCGTCCAGCAGCGCGGCATCCCGCACGTGGAAGACCATGGTCATGGGTGGCATGTCGATGGCCTTGATTTCGCCATGACGAATGGACAGACGCGCGTTGTCGCGATCGACGCGGCGAACTTCGCCGTCCACGCCGGTCGCCAGCGGCGCGCTGCCCTGTGCAGGCGCCTTGGCGCCGTGGCTGTGGTCGTGCCCGCCGGTCTGTGCCTGCGAAATGCCCGCCATTGCAGCGAAGCTCGCTGCGAGAAACAGTGTTCTGAACATCATGAAACGTGCCTCTGAAGAAGGGTGAAGTCGAGATCGCGCTGCGGCGCGGCCTCAAGGCTTAACCACGATCGTACCGAGCATGCCCGCCTGGTAATGACCGGCAATCAGGCAGGCGAACTCGAACTCGCCGGCACGGTTGAAGGTCCAGATGATCTCGCCGGTCTTGCCGGGCTCGACATGCGCCATATAGGGCTCATCGTGCGCCATGTCCGGAAACTTGATCATCAGACGAGCGTGCTCCTCGTTCTCCTTGCGGGTGCCGATCACGAACTCGTGCATCACCTTGCCGGTATTGCGCACACGGAAGCGCAGGGTCTCGCCCAGGCGGACCTCGATGCGCGAGGGCGAGAAGCGCATGTCGTCGCCCATGCCCACGTTGATGGTGCGGCGCACGGCACGCGCATCGCCGGCAATGCCCCAGTCCTTCTGTTCCTTGACGACCGGCCCCTTGGGCGCGCCGTGGGCATGCTTTTCGTGGGCCAGTGCCTGGCCGGACGACACGCCGAGGACGAGAGCAAACACGGCACCTGAGAGCGATGCGATGGAGATGAACTGCATGAATGAAGCTCCGTGATGAGTGACGGGAATCAGTGCTTGTGTACCGCCGGCTTGCGGACGCTGACTTCCACTTCAGCGCGCGGGGTCTCGGCGGGGCGCATGCCGCTGCGTCCGGCATCGGTCTTGCGCACGGCCTGCGGCAGGCTGCCGGTGTATTCGTAGGCCACCGTGCCCGGTGGGTGCTTGAACCAGCCGGGGTCGCTGTAGTCACCGGCGCGCTGCTCGCGCCGCACCTTGACCACGCTGAACATGCCCCCCATGCCCACCGGACCAAAGGGGCCTTGCCCGGCCATCATCGGTGCCGTGTTGTCCGGCAAAGGCATCTCCATTTCGGTCATGTCCTTCATGCCACGCTCGCCCATGACCATGTAGTCCGGGATCAGGCGATTGATCTTCTGCACCACGCCGGAGTGGTCGACCCCGATCATGGTGGGCACGCCATGACCCATGGCGTTCATGGTGTGGTGGCTCTTGTGGCAGTGCAGGGCCCAGTCCCCTTCCTCGTCGGCAATGAACTCGATCTGCCGCATCTGCCCGACGGCAATGTCGGTGGTGACTTCATACCAGCGCGTACCTCTGGGCGTGGGGCCGCCATCCGTGCCGGTGATCAGGAACTCGTGCCCGTGCAGGTGGATGGGGTGGTTGGTCATGGTGAGGTTGCCGATGCGCATGCGCACACGGTCATTCAGGCGCACGTTCAGGCTGTCGATTCCCGGAAAGATGCGCGAGTTCCAGGCCCACAGGTTGAAGTCCAGCATGGTCATGACCTTGGGCGTGTAGCTGCCGGGCTCGATGTCGAAGCTGTTGAGCAGGAAGCAGAAGTCGCGGTCGACCTCGTCGATCAGGGGATGCTTCGCCTTCGGGTGCGTGACCCAGAAGCCCATCATGCCCATCGCCATCTGCACCATCTCGTCGGCGTGCGGGTGGTACATGAAGGTGCCGCTCTTCTTCAGCACGAACTCGTAGATGAATGTCTTGCCGGGTTTGATGTGCGGCTGAGTAAGCCCCCCCACGCCATCCAT
>DASSQC010000266.1:0-8692 GCA_035702705.1 Burkholderiaceae bacterium
GCCCTACAACAAGGACGTGGACGCCCGCGGCCTGTCCTGCCCGCTGCCCATCCTGCGCGCCAAGCGTGCCCTGGCTGATCTCGAAACCGGTGATGTCCTGCGCGTGCAGGCCACCGACCCGGGCAGCGAGCGCGACTTCACCGCCTTTGCCAAGCAGACCGGCAACGAGCTGGTGGCCCACGGCAAGCACGAGAACGTGTTCTATTACTTCCTGCGCCGCCGCACTTGAGCGGGCTGACGCAATGAACAAAGGGCCGGTTCATACCGGCCCTTTGCTTTGGCGATGCGGAACGTTCAGCCCAGCCGCGCCAGCTGCGCGCGCAGTTTCTCCAGGGTCGCGCCAAAGTCTGCCAGACGGCCGCGCTCCTGGGCCACCACGGCCTCGGGCGCACGGGCGACGAAGCTTTCGTTGGAGAGCTTGGCATTGGCCTTGGCCACCTCGCCCTCGATGCGTGCGATCTCCTTGGCCAGGCGGGCACGCTCGGCGTCCACGTCGATCTCGATCTTCAGCAGCAGCTGCGCATCGCCCACCACCGCCACCGGTGCGCCGATGTTGGGCAGCGCGGCCACACGCTCGAAGCTGGCCAGCTTGCCCAGCGCGGACAGGTAAGGCGCAAAGCCATCGAGCGATTCCGGCCCGGTGGCCAGCAGCGGCACGCGCTCGGCCGGCGAGACGTTCATCTCGCCGCGCAGATTGCGGACCGCATCGATCAGGCCCTTGAGCTCGCCCATCCAGCGGTCGGCCGCGGGGTCGATCTTGTCCATCTGGGCGCGCGGATAGGGTTGCGTGGCGCAGTAGGCGGTCTCACCGTCCTTGCGCTTGGCGGCCACCACGCTCACGCGCTGCCAGAGTTCCTCGGTGATGAAGGGCGCAATCGGGTGCAGCAGGCGCAGCACGGCTTCCAGCACGCGCACGAGCGTGCGGCGCGTGGCACGCTGCTGGGCCTCGCTGCCGCGCTGGATCTGCACCTTGGCCAGTTCCACGTACCAGTCGCAGTACTGGTCCCAGACGAAGCTGTAGATCGTGTTGGCCACGAGGTCCAGGCGGTACTCCTCGAAGCCCTTGGCCACGGCGGCCTCGACGCGCTGCAGCTCGTTGACGATCCACTTGTCCGCCAGCGAGAAGTCCTGGTAGTTCTTGTCGCAGTGACCGGGGGGCGCATCGAAGCCGCAGTCATGCCCTTCGGTGTTCATCAGCACGAAGCGCGTGGCGTTCCAGAGCTTGTTGCAGAAGTTGCGGTAGCCCTCGCAGCGCTTGGTGTCGAAGTTCACGTTCATGCCCAGCGACGCGTAGCTGGCCATGGTGAAGCGCAGCGCGTCCGCACCGTAGGCCGGCATGCCATCAGGGAACTCCTTCTTCACGCGGGCGGCCACCTTGGGGGCCGTCTCGGGCCGACGCAGGCCGGTGGTGGACTTCTTCGTGAGGGTCTCCAGATCGACGCCCTGGATCAGGTCCACCGGGTCGATCACATTGCCCTCGGACTTGCTCATCTTCTTGCCCTCGGCATCGCGCACCGTGCCGTGGATGTAGACCGTCCTGAAGGGGATCTTGCCCGTGAAGTAGGTCGTCATCATGATCATCCGCGCGACCCAGAAGAAGATGATCTCGCTGCCCGTCACGAGGACGGATGAGGGCAGATAGCGCGCCAGCAGCTCGGTGTTCTGCGGCCAGCCCAGGGTGGAGAAGGGCACCAGGGCCGACGAATACCAGGTGTCGAGCACATCAGGGTCGCGACGCAGCTTGGCATCCGGACCGGCCTTGGCCTGCGCTTCGGCCTCGTTGCGCGCCACATAGACATTGCCGGCCTCGTCGTACCAGGCCGGAATCTGGTGGCCCCACCAGAGCTGGCGCGACAGGGTCCAGTCCTGGATGTTGTTCAGCCAGTGGCGGTAGGTGGCGATCCAGTGCTCGGGCACAAACTCAATGCTGCCGTTGTTCACCACCTCGAGGGCCTTTTCGGCAATCGACTGACCCGGCTGGAAGGCATGGCTGGCTGGCGCCGCCTTGGACAGGGCCATGAACCACTGGTCGGTGAGCATGGGTTCGATCACGGTGCCGGTGCGGTCCGAGCGCGGCACCTTGAGCTTGTGCTTCCTGGTCTCGATCAGCAGGCCCTGCGCCTCGAGGTCGGCCACCACCTGCTTGCGCGCGGCAAAGCGTTCCAGACCCTGGTAGGCCTTGGGTGCATGCTCGTTGATGATTGCATCCAGGGTCAGGATGCTGATCATCGGCAGGCCGTGGCGCTGGCCCACGGCGTAGTCGTTGAAGTCATGCGCCGGCGTGACCTTCACCACGCCCGTGCCGAACTCGCGGTCCACATAGGCGTCGGCGATGATCGGGATGGTGCGATCGCACAGCGGCAGTTGCACCTGCTTGCCGATCAGGTGCTTGTAGCGCTCATCCTCCGGGTGAACCATCACGGCCACGTCGCCGAGCATGGTTTCCGGTCGGGTGGTGGCCACGGTCAGGCCGCGCAGATCGCCCTGCGGGCCGTCGGCGAAGGGGTAGAGGATGTGCCAGAGGTGGCCGTCTTCCTCCTCGCTCACGACCTCCAGATCGGACACGGCGGTCTTGAGCTTGGGTTCCCAGTTCACCAGGCGCTTGCCGCGATAGATCAGGCCGTCTTCATACAGGCGAACGAAGGTCTCGGTCACCACGGCCGAGAGCTTCTCGTCCATGGTGAAGTACTCCAGGCCCCAATCGACGCTCGCGCCGAGGCGGCGCATCTGCTGCGTGATGGTGCCGCCGGAGTACTGCTTCCACTCCCAGGTCTTCTCAAGGAACTTTTCGCGGCCGAGATCATGGCGCTTGATGCCCTGCTGCTCGAGCTGGCGCTCCACCACGATCTGTGTGGCGATGCCGGCGTGATCCACACCGGGCAGCCAGAGGGCGTTGTGCCCCAGCATGCGGTGGTAGCGCGTCATCGCATCCATGATCGTCTGGTTGAAGCCATGACCCATGTGCAGCGTGCCGGTGACGTTCGGCGGCGGCAGCTGAATGGCGAAGGAGGGCACATCGGCCTGCGCACCTGCCTTGAAGACGCCGGCCTGCTCCCAGACTGGGGCCCAGCGGGCCTCGATGGCGGCTGGGTCGAAGGCTTTGGCGAGTTCTTGCGCGAGGATGGCGGACATGATCGGGTGCGTGGGTCTTGGGTTCTGTGCAGGCAGCGGCTCCGGGCGGCGCAGCAGGGTGCTGTGCAGGCGCCGAACCGCCAGGGCGTGATTGTAGGAGGCGGCCCCTGCGCGGCCCCGTCCGGCCGCGAACTGCCGCCTGGCTGCGGATCTAGAAGAGGTCGGGCTGCTTGAGCGCGCGGGCGACTTCTTCGTCCACGGCGCGCCGGATCGCCTCGCGCAGGCTCTCGTGGACCACGACCTTGAATTCGCCGCGGGTGCTGGCCACGACATGATCGACGATCTCGGCCACCCGCTCGCGCAGCACGCCGTGCAGCAGCTGCTCGACGCGGGGGGCAAGCGCCTGCAGGATGCTGTCGCGCAGACGGGCCTCGAGCGCCTCGACCTCGGTGTCACCAAGCACCGGCACGGTGCCAGATGCGCCGGGCCGAACTCCTGCGCCGGGTGGCGTGGCCCGTGGCGCTGCAGCCGTGGGCACAGGCGCCGCCGGCACCTCGGGCTGGGCCGTACGTGCGGGCGGTTCCTGCGCGGGCACCGTGGGCAGGGCGGCCACACTGGTTACGCTGGGCTGCTGGAAGGCGCTGGGCGCTGCGGGCGGCGGCAGGCTGACCGCAGCCGCCGGCGGGGACATGACGGCCGGTGCCGGGGCCGGCACTGCAGCCGGCGCAAGCGTGTGCTCGCTGCTGCGCACAGCGGGTGTGGCCAGCAGGAACGCCGGCAGCTCCAGGGCCTCTGGCATGCCGAATGCGCTGCCGGATGCACCGGCGGGTGCACTCGCGGACCCGGTCCCAGATGCAGGGCTTGCAGCGGGCGAGGCTGCGTTGGGCGGGCTGGGCTGCGCCACGGCAGGCCGGCTGGCCGCGCTGGCTGGCGCGTCGGACAGTGCAAGCGGCGCTGCGACTGCCAGTGCAGCCGCGCCACGCACGGGCACCGCGGCTGGTTCGGTCTGCATGGCTCGCGCCGGCATGAACAGGAAGGCCGGCGCGTGGTCCATCAGCGGCTCGGCAGCCGGCGCCGGCGCAGCGGCACTCAAGCCGGCCAGAAGCGCCATCGGGTCGGCGACGACGCTGGGGGAATCATCCACCGCGGGCGCGGCAGGCGGACGGGTCGCCGGTGTCTCGACACGCTGCTCGGGCAGCGGCGCGGAGTGCCCTGGCGCAGGCGCTTGAACGATCGGGGTGTCGGCCACGGCGGGTACGGCATCGGCCAGCACGGATGTAGCAGGGGCTGATGGGGACAACGCGGGGGCGGCCAGCGAGCTATCGAATTCCAGCGGGGTGATGGCCTGCGGGGCGTCCGCTTCGGGCGCGGCTTCCCGGGCGGCGTCGGGTGGGGTGTCTGGTGTGGATGTGGCCGTCGCATCGGGGGCCGCCTCCGGTGCCGGGGCCGGCGGTGCCACGTCCGGCAGGGAGAAGTCGAGCGCTTCGACGAGCTTCTGCGCGGCCAGCGCCTCCACCTCGGCCGCAAGCGGACCGGAGGGCTGCTCGGGCGAGACAGTGTCGGCGAAGTCCGGCAATTCCAGCGAGATGTCCGCGATCGGGCCGGCGCGCTGGCGCTGTGCCTCGTCCGTGAGCTCGATGATCTCGGTCAGGACGGGGATCGAGTGGTCGTTCGGTGTGCTCATCAGCCCTGGGCGCTCAGGCGCCGGCAACGTGATGCTGCAAAGGGTAACCCTGATCCCGGTAGAACTTGAAGCGCTGCCGTCCGGCCTGTGCGTCCTCGGCTTCGGTACTGACCAGCTCGATCACGCGCTCGTGGCTGGCGTAGGCCGGGGGATGGTCGCGATCCAGGTTGATCAGAAGGCGGTGGTGCTGGGTCGGCGCTTCGCTGCCGGTCAGCAGCACAAGCGCGAGCTCCGCATCCGGCTCGTGCGCATACTGGTGCGGCAGGAAGTCGAGCGGCGAAAAGGTCCAGAGCTGGCGGTCGAGTTCCGCCAGCGTCTGCGGGTCGCTGCTGTAGACCAGCGCCTTCTGGCCGGCCGCCTGCACCTTGCGCAGCAGGCGGCAGCAGTAGGCCAGCTTGTCCGGCAGACCCGTGTGGAAGTCGATCCGGGTCATGCCGGTCCGTCTGTGGTCAGAGCGTTCAGGCGGCCTGACCCAGGAGGTAGTGCGTCAGCAGGCTGACGGGGCGGCCTGTGGCGCCCTTGGCTGCGCCGCTCTTCCATGCGGTGCCGGCGATATCGAGGTGTGCCCAGGGCAGGTCTTCCGCATAGCGCGCCAGGAAGCACGCAGCGGTGATGGCGCCGCCCGGCCGGCCGCCGATGTTGGCCATGTCGGCAAAGTTGCTCTTGAGCATGTCCTGGTAGTCGTCATCCAGGGGCATGCGCCATGCGGTGTCTCCCGTGGCCTGGCCGGCCGCCAGCAGGTCGGCAGCGAGCTTCTCGTCCTTCGTGAACAGGCCGGTGTGCACGTGGCCCAGCGCGATCACGCAGGCACCCGTGAGGGTGGCGATGTCCACCACGCTGGCCGGCTTGAAGCGCTTGGCGTAGGTGAGCGCGTCGTTCAGGATCAGGCGGCCTTCGGCGTCCGTGTTCAGGATCTCGATGGTCTGGCCGCTCATGCTGGTGACGATGTCGCCGGGCTTGTTGGCGCGGCCGCTGGGCATGTTCTCGCACGCCGGAATCAGGCCCACCAGGTTGATCTTGGGCTTGATCTGGGCAATTGCGCGGAACGTGCCGATCACGCTGGCGGCCCCGCACATGTCGAACTTCATCTCGTCCATGCCCTCACCGGGCTTGATGGAGATGCCGCCGGAGTCGAAGGTGATGCCCTTGCCGACCAGCACGTGCGGTGCAGCCTTGCCGGCGCCGGTGTACTTGAGCACGATGAACTTGGGCGCTTCGTCGCTGCCCTTGGCCACTGACAGGAAGCTGCCCATCTTGAGCGCCTCGCACTGCTTCTTGTCGAGCACTTCGACGCCGAGCTTGTAGGTCTTGGCGAGCTTCTTGGCCTCGTTGGCGAGGTAGGTCGGCGTGCAGATGTTGCCCGGCAGGTTGCCCAGGGTGCGCGTGAGGTTGATGCCTTCACCCAATGCTTCACCGGTGGCGGCGGCAGCCAGCGCGGCCTTGGCCTGCGCTGCATCGACGACCAGCGACACAGTGGCCAGAGCGACAGCGGGGTCCTTCTTGCTCTTGGTGATGTCGAAGCGGTAACTCGCCTCCACGGCTGCAGTCGCTGCAATCCGCGCCTTGGCGGCCACATCGAGGCCCTTGGCCTTCGCATCCATCAGACCGAAGGCCACGCTCTTGGCCGATGTCCCCGCGACGGCGACAAAGGCCGCCTTGGTGGCCTGGGTGAAGACCTTGGCGTCGAGCTTGTCAGCGTTGCCCAGACCCCCCACGAACACACGCGTGCCAGCGGCGCCCGTCAAGTGCGTGACCCGGCCGGCCGCTGCCGCAGCGTCGGTGACGAGCGATGCTGCGATCGTGCCGCGCTTGATCAGGGCCTGCGCTTCGGCACTGGCCGCCGTCTTGTTGTCACTGCCCTGGAACACGCCGACCACCACGGCATCGGTGGCGAACTTGGCGCTGGCAGCAGCGGGAGCGATGGAGACCTGCGTGATAAATTTCATGTGTGTTTCCGAGGGAAAGTCTTGCGAAACTCGAGCCGGGAGCGCATGAGCGCCCAAGGCCTGAACCCAGGCCGGCGGCTTGGGCATGTTCTGGACAAGCCCCGGATTATTGAAGGCCCGTCCAGCTACGTCAAAACGCATCGGGCCGGGATTTCGCTCTTGCGCCGGCCGGTGCGGGGCGCCGACCGGGCCGGATGGCCCGCCACCGATCCGGCTTCGCAGCGCCCCAACTGCCCCGCATGCTCCATCACCGCGCCTTCACTGCCGAGCTTCGCACCCTGGCGCTGGGCGTGTTCGCGACCCTGTTCATCATCACGACGACGATGGCGCTGATCCGCGTGCTCGGCCAGGCGGCCAGCGGCCGGCTCGACCCGCAGAGCGTGTTCGTGATCCTCGGGTTCACCCTGCTGAACTACCTGCCGATGATGCTCAATCTCTCGGTCTTCGTGGCCGTGCTGATGGTGCTCACGCGCATGTACCGCGACAGCGAGATGGTGGTCTGGACGGCCTCGGGCGTGTCACTGTGGAACTGGGTGCGGCCGGTGATGCGCTTCGTGCTGCCGGTGGCGCTGCTCTCGCTGTTTGTGGGCATGGTGGTCGCGCCCTGGGCCAATCAGCAGATCGCGGTCTACCGAGATGCGTTCCAGAAGCGCGACGATGTCTCGCGCATGGCAGCGGGGCAGTTCCGCGAGTCAGCCAGCGGCCAGCGGGTGTTCTATGTGCAGTCGATCGACGAGGAGAGCAACCAGGTCCGCAATGTCTTCATTCGGCTCAGTGAGGCCGGGCGGACCGGGCTGGTGGTGGCCAGTCGCGGGCGCATCGAGATCCGCGACGGCGTGCGCTACCTGATCCTCGACGAGGGCCGCCGCTACGAGCTCGCCGCCGGACAGGCTGATGCGCGGCTCATGGAGTTCGGCCGCTACACGATCCGGCTGGACGACCGACCGATGCAGCTCTCCGAGCTCAACAGTCCCAAGCTCACCGGCACCTGGACGCTGCTCGGCAAGAGCGAGCCACCGTATCGCGGCGAGCTGTTCTGGCGCCTGTCGCTGCCGCTGATCGGCGTGCTGCTGGCGCTGCTGGCGCTGCCCCTGTCCTACTTCAATCCGCGTTCGGGTCGCGCCACGCCGTTCATCATTGCATTGCTGGTCTTTGCCACCTACGTGAACGTGGCCACGCTGCTGCAGTCCCGTGTGGCTTCTGGAAAGACCGAGCTCCTGCCGGCAATGCTCCTGCTGCACGGCACGGTGCTGGTGGTGGCGATGGTGTTCATCACACTGCGTGATCAGCCCAAGGGCCGCGGTCTGCTGGCCTGGCTGCGTGATCTGCCGGCTGCGCGGCGCAGTACCGGAGCAGCATGATGAAGCTGCGTGCACCCCCGGTGGCGATGCGCTACCTGGCTCGCAACATGGCGCACATGACCATGCTGACGCTATTGGCCTTCATCACCTTGTTCCTGTTCTTCGGCATCCTCGACGAGGTCGACAAGGTCGGCCGCGGCACCTACACGCTCGGCAAGATGCTGACCTGGGCAGCGCTGCAGGTGCCGGCCAATATCGCCGAGCTGGCGCCGGTGGCGGCGTTGATCGGCGGCATCGTCGCGCTCGCGCAGCTGGCCAGCGGCAGCGAGATCACCATCCTTCGCGCCGCGGGCCTGTCCACGCGGCGTCTCGCTCTCTGGATCATCCTGATCGCCTTGCCCTATGCCGCCGGGGTTTGGCTCGTGTCCGATGTGGTGACGCCCTGGTCGGTGCAGCGCGCCGAGGCGCTGCGGCTGTCGGCATTGCAGGTGGCTGCGGGCCAGGAGCTTTCCAGCGGACGCTGGCTGAAGGACAACACGGGTCTGGCGCCCGGCTTCACGCGCTACGCCAATGCAGGCGGGCTGCAGGCCGACGGCCGCATCCAGCGTGTGAGTCTGTATGAGTTCGATGCCGAGCGGCGCCTGACCCGTGTGATTACCGCGGCGCGCGGCGAGGTGGCCGAGGGGGGC
>DASSQC010000267.1:0-2515 GCA_035702705.1 Burkholderiaceae bacterium
TGGGTGCACTGATGGATACGCTCGCAGCGCTGATCGCCGTCTCGCTCAACGCCGGTACGCCCCTGCTGCTGGCTGGCATCGGCCTGCTCATCAACGAGCGGGCCGGGGTGGTGAACCTGGGGGCGGAAGGCATCATGCTCGTGGCCGCCGTGGCCGGCTTTGCCTGCGCGCTGCACTTTGGCGGCACAGGGGGCGGCACGGCTCTGGCCTCGGTGTCGGCATTCGGTGCCGGCGCACTCACCGGCGCCGCCATGGCCGCGCTGTTCGGCCTCCTGGCCATCTATTTGAATACCAACCAATACGCCACGGGCCTGGCCTTTGCGCTGCTGGGCGTGGGTCTCAGCGCCTTCGTGGGCGAGG
This sequence comes from Burkholderiaceae bacterium, assembly GCA_035702705.1. Taxonomy (GTDB): domain Bacteria; phylum Pseudomonadota; class Gammaproteobacteria; order Burkholderiales; family Burkholderiaceae_C; genus Piscinibacterium. The sequence continues at coordinate 361 of DASSQC010000267.1, forward strand.
GTTTTGTGGGCCAGAACCTGGCGGCGCCCGCCAAGGGCGTGCCGGGGCTGGAAGACCTGCCTTTCGTGGGCAAGGCCTTCTTCAGCCACCACTGGGGTGTGTATCTGGCCATGGCACTGACCGCACTGGCCGCCTGGTGGCTGTTTCGCACCCGCGCCGGCCTCACGCTGCGTGCGATCGGCGAGAGTCCGGAATCCGCCCACGCCCTGGGCTACAAGGTGCGCGCCATCCGCCTGGCGGCCGTGGCGGTGGGCGGCGCCTTCTGCGGCGTGGCGGGCGCGTATCTCTCCACGGTCTACACCCCCATGTGGGTCGAGGGCATGGTGGCCGGGCGCGGCTGGATCGCGCTGGCGCTGACGGCCTTTGCCACCTGGCGGCCGGGCCGCGTGGTGGCCGGTGCCTATCTGTTCGGCGCGGTGACCATGCTGCAGTTTCACCTTCAGGGTCTGGGGGTGCAGGTGCCGGCGCAGTTCCTGTCCATGCTGCCGTATCTGGCCTGCATCCTGGTGCTGGTGCTGATCTCCCGCAACCCGCAGTGGATCCGCCTGAACATGCCGGCCAGTCTGGGCAAGCCCTTCACGCCCAACGCCTAGGCACGCGCAAGGCCTTGTTCAGTCCAGGGCATGTTTGCCCCTAGGGTTAACCGCGCCTAGGGCTTTCACCAGACGCGCCCGTGCTGCGCGAGGCGCTGCTCTACATTGCGCGCCGATGACAGGCCGCACGGGAGCAGGAGCGCCCCGCAGCGGCCGTCGTGTTTCTGGAGCCCGCCCAATGAAAATGACCCTTCGCCTGCTGGCCGCCGCCCTCGGTGCCGCCAGCTTCTCCGTGGCCGCACAGGCCCCCGCAAGCGCCCCGGCCGCCGCGGCGCCAGCTGCTTCGGCCACCAAGCCGCCCATGACCGTCGGCTTCGTGTACGTGAGCCCGGTGAGCGACGCCGGCTGGACCAGCCAGCACAACCGCGGCCGTCTGCAGATGGAGCAGGCGCTCAAGGGGCAGGTCACCACCCGCTTCGTGGAGAAGGTGAGCGAAGGGGCGGACGCCGAGCGCGTGATCCGCGAGATGGCGTCTTCCGGCGCCGGGTTGATCTTCACGACCAGCTTCGGCTTCATGGACCCCACCATCCGCGTGGCCCAGCAGTTCCCCAACGTGCGCTTCGTGCACGCCACCGGCTTCAAGACGGCGCCCAACGTGGCCACCGTCAACGCCCGCTTCTATGAAGGCCGCTACCTCGCCGGCATGGCCGCCGGCCGCACCACCAAGAGCAACGTGATTGGCTACGTGGCCGCCTTCCCCATCCCGGAAGTGCTGCAGGGCATCAACGCCTTTACCCGCGGCGCGCGCGAGGTCAACCCCAAGGCCGAAGTGCGCGTGGTCTGGACGGCCAGCTGGTTCGACCCGCCCAAGGAGCGTGACGCCGCCACCACCCTGGCCAACCAGAAGGCCGACGTGCTGACCCACCACACCGACTCCACCGCGGTGGTGGCGGTGGCCGAGGAGCGCGGCATCCGCGCCGTGGCCTATCACAGCGACATGAGCAAGTTCGGCCCCAAGGCCCAGATCGTCGCCGTCACCCACCACTGGGGCGACTACTACACCCAGGCCGCCCGCGACGTGCTCGCCGGTACCTGGAAGACCAGCCAGACCTGGGGCGGCATCAAGGCCGGCATGATCAAGCTCGACGGCTGGAACGCGAATGTGCCCGCCGACGTGCGCAAGGCCATCGACGCCCGCCAGGCCGACATCGTCGCCGGCAAGTTCCACCCCTTCACCGGCCCGGTCAAGGACAACACCGGCAAGGTCGTGTGGGAAAAGGGCGCCATGGACGACGCCTCCATGGGCAAGATGAACTACCTCGTCGAAGGCGTGGTGGGCAACCTGCCGAAGTGATCTGGCTTGCCGCCGGCTGAGGGATGGCTGGCGGTTGAAATGAAGACGGCGCCTGCTTGGGAGAGCGGCGCCGTTTTTTTCCTCACTTAACCGATAACCACCTAAGTAGCGCCGTTCGGTACTCGGGATCTTTTTCCGACAGATAAATGAATCCCCCTAGAAGATCGAGATTGAGGAAGACCTCGCAATAGTCGTCCTCGTCCTCTTCGTCTTGCCCTCCAAACAGCTTGAGCTTTGCTTGCTCCGTGAGTGCGTCGAGATCTGTTTC
>DASSQC010000268.1:0-3129 GCA_035702705.1 Burkholderiaceae bacterium
CAGCTCGCGCGTGCCCATCTCCGCCAAGGTCGTGGCCAACATGCTGCAGGCCGCCGGCGTGGACCGCGTGCTGACCATGGACCTGCATGCCGACCAGATCCAGGGCTTCTTCGACATTCCGGTGGACAACGTCTACGCCGCACCCGTGCTGCTGGGCGAGATCTGGAAGCATTCCTACGACAACCTGATGGTCGTCAGCCCCGACGTGGGCGGCGTGGTGCGCGCCCGCGCGCTGGCCAAGCGCCTGGAATGCGATCTGGCCATCATCGACAAGCGCCGCCCCAAGGCCAATGTGGCCGAGGTGATGAACATCATCGGCGAGGTCGAAGGCCGCACCTGCATCATCATGGACGACATGGTGGATACCGCCGGCACCCTGTGCAAGGCCGCCCAGGTGCTCAAGGAGCGCGGCGCCACGCACGTCATGGCCTACTGCACGCACGCCGTGCTGTCGGGTGGCGCGGTGAACCGCATTGCCACCTCCTCGCTCGACGAACTGGTGGTGACCGACACGATCCCCCTGTCTGCCGAAGGGGCCGCCTGCGGCCGCATCCGCCAGCTGTCGGTGGCCAATCTGCTCGGCGAAACGATTCTGCGCATCTCGCGCGAAGACTCGGTGTCCTCGCTCTTCATGGAGTGAGGCACCTGGTGTCCTCGCGCCTGAGGGTGCGAGGGCGCTGCGGGGGCGACGTGCTCCCACCGGCGCATGGGCCGTTTGCCATGCACCGCACTCAGACTGGTCGCGGTCGAGTGCGTTGATGAAAGGATACTCAGCATGAAAATCACTGCTGAAACTCGCAAGCTGCAGGGCACGGGTGCGAGCCGCCGCCTGCGCAATGCCGGCAAGACGCCGGGCATCGTCTACGGTGGCTCGGCCGCCCCGACGCAGATCGAAATCGATCACAACACCCTGTACCACGCACTGAAGAAGGAAAAGTTCCATTCTTCGATCCTCGATCTCGAGATCGACGGCAAGCCGCAACTGGCCCTGCTGCGTGACTACCAGATGCACCCCTTCCGCCAGCTGGTCCTGCACGTGGACTTCCAGCGCGTGGACGCCGACAAGCCGGTGCACATGAAGGTGCCCCTGCATTTCTCCGGCGCCGAGAACAGCCCGGCCGTGAAGCTCTCCAAGGGCATGATCAACCACCCGATCAACGAGGTGGAAGTCTCCTGCCTGCCCAAGCTGCTGCCCGAGTTCATCGCCGTCGACCTGTCGACGATGGAAGCCGGCAAGAGCCTGCACGTCTCCGAGCTCAAGCTGCCCGAGGGCGTGAGCGTGGTGATGCACGGCAAGAACGACTTCGTGATCGCCTCCACCGTGCTGCCCGGCGGCAAGAAGGAAGACGCCGAAGCCGCCCCGGCCGCAGCGCCTGCTGCCGCACCGGCTGCCGCCAAGGCGCCGGCCAAGAAGTAAGTCTCTTGCGCCGATCTGCGGCCGCGCTCTCGCACGGTCGACCGCAGATTCCGCCCGGCAGAAACAAGAAGCCCGCCAGAACCCTGGCGGGCTTTTTTTCGCGCGGATGGCGCCAAGGCTCGGCCGGTGGCTTGCGCGCGACCTGGGGACGACAAGACGGTCAGCGCGCCTTGTAAATCAATTTCGGACTTGATTACTGAACTGCAGAAAATGCCACTGTTCGCGCATCAGACAAGCGAAAACAGCATTTTCATGGAAGACTATTAAATCGATTTCGGACAAACTTATCGACCCTTGCGCATCAGCGTGCTCTTGCCGAACAGGCTCTCGATCAGATCCACCGCCAGCACCGCCGTCTTGTTGCGCACGTCCAGCGCCGGGTTGAGCTCCACCACGTCCAGCGAACCCAGCAGGCCGGTGTCGGCAATCATCTCCATGCACAGCTGCGCCTCGCGGTAGGTCGGGCCGCCGGGCACGGTGGTACCCACGCCGGGGGCGATCTCGGGGTCGAGAAAGTCCACGTCGAAGCTCACGTGCAGATGCGTGTTCGGGTCCATCAGACCGAGCGCGAGTTCCATGGTGTGGCGCATGCCCATCTCGTCGATGTAGCGCATGTCGAAGACCTCCAGCCCCACCTCGTGCACGAAGCGCTTTTCGCCCTGGTCCACGCTGCGGATGCCGATCTGCCGCACCGCACCCGGCTTGATGGCCGGGACCGTGCCGCCGATCTCCACCAGCTCGCGGGGCCCGTAGCCGCACAGCACCGCCACCGGCATGCCGTGCACATTGCCGCTGGGCGTGAGTTCGTTGGTGTTGAAGTCGGCGTGCGCGTCCAGCCAGAGCACGCGCAGCTTCTTGCCCTGCTCGCGGCACCAGCGCGCCACGGCAGAAATGGAGCCGATGCCCAGGCAGTGGTCGCCGCCGAGCATGATCGGCAGGTGGCCAGCCGACAGCTCCGCGTACACCGCCTCGTGCGTGGCCTGGTTCCACTGCACCACTTCGGGCAGATGGCGGTAGCCCGCCACCGGTGGCTGCCAGGGGTTGGCCGGGCCGCTCAGGTTGCCGCGGTCCTGCACCTGCAGGCCGTGGCCTTCGAGCGCCGGAATGAGTCCGGCCACGCGCAGGGCCTCGGGCCCCATGCTCGCGCCGCGCGCACCCGCGCCAATGTCCGTGGGGACGCCGATCAGGCTGACGATCTTGTTCATGGCGCGCATTCTCGCAGCTTGTGCGCGAATGCGCCCGGCCGCAGCCGGCCTTCGCGTGCCTGCAGGCTGCTGACACATGCCTGGCAGCAGCGCTGTCCATAATGGCGACCCGATGCGTACCCTCTACGAGCCCTACCGCCAGTTCTTCGCCCTGCCTGACGTGAAGGCCATCGTGCTGTTCACGGTGATCTCGCGCCTGCCGGTGGCGATGATGAGCTTTGCGATGCTCATGTTCCTGAAGCAGGCGCTGGGCAGCTTTGCGCAGGCGGGCACGGTGGTGGGCTCCTATTTCATTGCCATGGCCATCACCGCACCGGTGCAGGGGCGGCTGATCGACCGCTTCGGCCCGCTCTGGCCGCTGCGCATCACGGGCGTGGTGCAGCCGCTTGCACTGGCGCTGCTGATGATCAGTGCACTCAAGCGCCCGGATTTCTCCGACGCCCTGCTCCTGGCGATCGTGGGCGGCGCGTTTGTGACGCCGATCACGACCCTGTCGCGCACGCTCTG
>DASSQC010000269.1:0-5837 GCA_035702705.1 Burkholderiaceae bacterium
ACAAGCCTAGGCATTCCGCCTAGGCTTGTATGGACGGTTGCCAAAGGCCTTGTCGAACAGCCAGTTCGGCAGCAGGCGCAGCAGCTTGGCCACCACGCCCATCTGCCAGGGGATGACCGTGTAGCTCGTGCCTGCGAGCACGGCGTCGGCGCACTGGCGCGCAAAGTCGCGGCTTTCCATCAGGAAGGGCATGGAGTACGGGTTCTTGGCCGTGAGCGGCGTCTTGATGAAGCCCGGGCAGATGGTGCTCACCTTGACGCCGGTCTTCTTGAGTTCCACGCGCAGGCTCTCGCAGTAGCTGATGGCTGCCGCCTTGCTCGCGCAATAGGCCTCGCTGCCCGGCAGGCCGCGGATGCCGGCCACACTCGCAATGCCCACCAGGGTGCCGCGCTTGCGTTCACGCATGGGCGTGATGAAGGGGTGGAAGGTGTGGGCCATGGCCATGACGTTGGTGTTGAACACGTCGGCAAAGGCGTCCAGGTCCTCGAAGTATTCAGTCAGCACGCCCACGCTGATGCCGGCGTTGGCGATCACGATGTCGGTGCCCCCCTGCGCGGCGACTGCGGCATCAAAGGCCGCGCCGGCATCGCGCATGGCCACCTTGTCGGTCACGTCGGCGGCGTAGATGTGGTGCGTGCCCGGCAGCGTGGCCACCAACGCCTCCAGCACCTCACGCCGGCGCGCCACCAGCCCCAGCGTGGCGCCGCGCGCCGCAAACTCGCGCGCCAGATCGGCGCCAATGCCGCTCGATGCGCCCGTGATGAAGACATTCATGACTGTGCTTTCCACAAAAGAACAGGCCGCGCAGATGGTACGCGGCCTGTGCAGACGGTCCGGGCAGCCTGGGCTGCTGCCCACGCCCGGAGTTACTTGCGCGACTTGCGCGCTTCGGCGATCAGCGAATCGACGGTCATGAGCATGCTGACCTGACCGCCCTGGCCGGCACCCACGGTGGCCACGAAGCGGCCGTCCACGGCCATGGTGGGCGTGGCGTCGATCTTGTAGTTCTGCGCAAGCTGCTGGGCCGCGCGCACCTTGGTGTTCACGCCGAAGGAGTTGTAGGTGTCGGTGTACTTCTTGGCGTCGATGCCGAACTGCGTGAAGAACTGGGCCTGCTCCTCCACGTTCAGCAGGCGCTTGCGCTCGAGGTGGAAGGCGTTGAACACGCGCTGGTGCAGGTCATCCAGGCGGCCCAGGGCTTCCAGCGTGTAGAACATGCGGCTGTGGGGGATGGTCTGGTCACTGAAGGTGATCGGCACGGCGCGGAAGGCGACGTCCTTGGGCAGCTTGGCCTTCCAGCTCTGCAGGGTGGGCTCGAAGGTGTGGCAGTGACCGCAGCTGTACTGGAAGAACTCCAGCACCTCGATCTTGCCCGGCGTGCTGGTCGGCTGCGGCGGGGTGAGCGTGCGGTACTCCGGCCGGCCCTGGGCCTGTGCGGCGGGGCTCGCCACAGCCAGCAGGCTGGCGGCGGCAAGCAGCAGCAGTGCACCCAGCAGGCGCAGCAGCGAGGTGGGGTGAGCGGAGGCGATCTTGGCCTGTACGGCGGTCATGGCATCAACCTTTGGCTTGGAGAACGGGGTGAAGGCTTGCATGGACAGGGAGGCGGACGGGGTGTGCAGACGCGGCACGGAGCGTGTTCCTTGCGTCTCAACGGCTCTGACTGCTGCCGGGTGCACGCGGTTTCACCGCCTGTCGGCCCAGCCGGGCCGTTGAATTGCAACAGAACCCTGCGCGGCGCACGGCTTACTTGATCTTGATGATGGAAGCTTCCATGCCGGCATCGGTCAGCTTGCGGCGGGCCTGGTTGCTGGCCTCCAGGCTCGTGAGCGGGCCGATGCGCACGCGGTGCATGGTGCCGGTGTCGGTCTCGCGCTGGCTCACGCGGGCCTCGAAGCCCATCATCGCCACCTTGGCGCGCATGGATTCGGCCTCTTCGGGGCTCTTGAACGCACCCACCTGGATCAGGTAGCGGCTGCCATCGTCGTCCACCGGGACGTCGCTGGCCTTGGGTGCAGGCGGCGGCGGGGTCTTGGCCACGGCTTCGGCCAACTTGCCGATCGGGTCGGCCGTCTTGCTGGCGGCCGCTGCGGCGTCCGTGGGCGTCTTGCCGCCATCAATGCCCAGGCCGCGCGCGGCGCCGCTCTGGGTGCCGGCGGGGTCGCCCGGCTTGCCGGGCACCACATCGGCCGCAGCCGGCTTCTGTTCACGGCTGCCCTTGCCGTACAGGGCTTCGTTCGGATCCGGAATCCTGCCGGCGTCCTTGGGCACTTCGACGCGGCTGGGCTTGTCGTGCGAGTCGCGCTTCAGGAAGGACAGATCGCCGCTGCGCATGTAGAGCGACACCGCCAGCGCAATGGCCAGACCGATCACCAGGCCGATGATGATGCCAAGGAGCGTGCCGCCCTGCTGGCGGCGCAGGCTCGTCTTCAGGCCCAGCGCGTGGCGGATGCGCAGGCAGGTGGCGCAGCGCGGCTCGATCGAGTGTGTGTGCGGTGTGTTCATTGGATCCCAGGGTGGATCAGACCGCGGCAGCCGCGGCGGGTTCGGTCTCTTCACGGTCCATGCGGTCCGGGGCGCTCATGCCCAGGATGGCCAGGCCGCGGGCCAGCACGCGGCGCGTGGCGGCATACAGGGCCAACCGGGCGCGCATCGTGGGCTCGTCGTCCACCAGCACCCGCTCGGCATTGTAGGCACCGTGAAATGCCGCGGCGCAGTCCTTGAGCCAGTGTGCCAGCGTGTGCGGCGCGTGGTTGGCCGCGGCACTTTCCAGCATGGGGCCGAACTCGGCCAGCTTGGCCATGAGCTGCAGTTCCTTGGGCGCCGTGAGCGGGCTCAGGTCGGTGTGCAGCACGTCGGCTTCGCCAATGCCCTTTTCGGCCAGCACCTTGGCGGCCACCGAGCAGATGCGCGCGTGCGCGTACTGGATGTAATAGACGGGGTTCTCGTCGCTCTTGGCCAGGGCCAGGTCGAGGTCGAAGACGAATTCGCTGTCGGCCTTGCGGCTGACCATGAAATAGCGCACCGCGTCGCGGCCGACCCACTCGATCAGGTCGCTCATGGTGACGTAGCCGCCCTTGCGCTTGGAGACCTTCACCTCCTCGCCGCCGCGCATCACCTTGACCATGCTGTGCAGCACGTAGTCCGGGTAGTTATTGGGGATGCCCACATCCAGGCCTTGCAGGCCGGCACGCACCCGCGGGATGGTGCCGAAGTGGTCCGTGCCCTGCACATTGATGACCTTGGCAAAGCCGCGCTCCCACTTGCGCCAGTGATAGGCCACGTCCGGCACGAAGTAGGTGTAGCCGCCCTCGCGCTTCTTCATCACGCGGTCCTTGTCGTCCTGGCGCTCGCCGGCATCAATCGCCGTGGTGCGCAGGAACAGTGCGCCGTCCTGCTCGTAGGTCATGCCGGCCGCCTTGAGCCTGGCCACGGTCTCTTCCACCCGGCCGTCGCTGTACAGCGAGCTTTCCAGATAGAACACGTCGAACTTCAGGCCGAAGGCCTGGAGGTCGCCATCCTGCTCGCGGCGCAGATAGGTCACGGCAAAGCGGCGGATGCCTTCGAGGTCCTCGATGTCACCGGAGGCCGTCACCGCCTCGCCGTCGCTTGCGCTCACCGTCTTCTTCGCGCTGAAGTCGTTGGCGATGTCGATGATGTAGCCGCCGGCATAGCCGTCGGCCGGCCAGCCGGGCGACTCCGGCGTCAAGCCCTTCAGGCGTGCCTGGACGGAGAGTGCCAGGTTGGCGATCTGGTTGCCCGCGTCGTTGTAATAGAACTCGCGCGTGACCTGCGCGCCCTGGTTGGCCAGCAGGTTGCACAGCACATCACCGATGGCCGCCTGGCGCGTGTGGCCCACGTGCAGCGGGCCGGTGGGGTTGGCGCTGACGAACTCCACCATCACATGCTTGCCGGCGTGCATCCGGCCGCTGCCAAACGTGGCGTTGTCCAGTACCTCGCGCACCACGGCTTGCCGCGCGGCGGGTGCGATGCGGAAGTTGATGAAGCCCGGCCCGGCAATCTCCATGCTCGCAATCAGCCCCGCCACGGCCGCGTCGGCCTTCAGGCCGTCCACCACCGCCTGCGCTACCTCGCGCGGGTTCTTCTTCAAGGCCTTGGCGCAGGCCAGCGCCGCCGTACAGGCCACATCGCCATGCGAGGGGTCCTTGGGCTGTTCGAGCGTGATGGCCGGCAGCGGCACCTCACCGGCCAGCGGGGCCAGGGTGCGGGTGATGGCGTCGAGGAGGGCTTGGGATTGGTGGGGGAGCATTCTTTGGAGCTGCGCCGAGCGCAGAGATTCGCTTGCCTTCCATTGTACGAAGCGGCCTTCGCAAGGCGCGTCAGACCATGTCCTGCGGCCGGACCCAGGCTTCAAACTGATCTTCGGTCACATACCCCAGCGCCAGCGCCGCCGTCTTCAGAGTCGTGCCCTCCTGATGCGCCTTCTTGGCAATCTGCGCGGCGCGGTCGTAGCCGATATGGGGGTTGAGCGCCGTCACGAGCATGAGCGACTGATCGAGCAGCTGGGCGATGCGCGCGCGGTTCGGCTCGATGCCTCGCGCACAGTGCTCCTCGAAGCTGGTGCAGCCGTCGGCCAGCAGGCGGATGCTCTGCAGGACGTTGTGGGCGATCATGGGCCGGAAGACGTTGAGCTCGAAGTTGCCGCTGGCCCCGCCGATGTTCACGGCCACGTCGTTGCCGAACACCTGGGCGCAGAGCATGGTGAGTGCTTCGCACTGGGTGGGGTTGACCTTGCCGGGCATGATGGAGCTGCCGGGCTCGTTCTCGGGGATCGTGATCTCGCCGATGCCGCAGCGCGGGCCGCTGGCGAGCCAGCGCACATCATTCGCAATCTTCATCAGGCTGGCTGCAAGCGTCTTGAGCGCGCCGTGGGCGGCCACGAGCGCATCGGCCGCGGCCATCACCTCGAACTTGTTGGGCGCGGTGACAAAGGGCAGGCCGGTGGCGCGGGCGATCTCCTCGGCGGCGGCCTGCGCAAACTGCGGGTGCGCATTCAGGCCGGTGCCCACGGCGGTGCCGCCGAGCGCCAGTTCATGCAGATGGGGCAGCGCAGCGCGCAGGTGCTTCATGCCCTGGTCCAGCTGCGCCACGTAGCCGGAGAACTCCTGACCGAGCGTGAGCGGCGTGGCGTCCTGCAGGTGGGTGCGGCCGATCTTGACGATGTCGGCAAAGGCGTCGCGCTTGGCGGCGAGCGTGTCGCGCAGGCGCTGCACGGCCGGCAGCAGGCGCTCATCTATGCCCTGCGCCGCGGCCATGTGCATGGCAGTGGGAAAGACGTCGTTGCTGCTCTGGCCGCGGTTCACGTCGTCGTTCGGGTGCACGAGGCGCTGTTCACCGCGCGCGCCGCCGAGCAGCTCACTGGCGCGGTTGGCCAGCACTTCATTGACGTTCATGTTGGTCTGGGTGCCGCTGCCGGTCTGCCAGACCGAGAGGGGAAACTCCTCTGCGTGCAGGCCGGCGAGCACTTCATCGCAGGCAGCCACAATGCCCTGGGCCTTCTGCGCATCCAGCACGCCCAGGCGCTGGTTGACCACAGCGGCGGCGCGCTTCACGGTGACGAGCGCGGCGATCAACTCCGGGCTTTGCGTCTCGGTGCTGATGGCGAAATGGTGCAGCGAGCGCTGGGTCTGCGCACCCCAGAGGCGGTGGGCCGGGACGGCGATCTCGCCGAAGCTGTCGCGCTCCGTGCGGGTGGCGGGTGGGGACGAAGATGCGCGGCTGGGCATGGCGGCTCCGATCGGCAGATGGGGGTGCGGCGCGGGCCCCGGGGCCCGGTCATGCAGGCAGCGTAGCGGCTGCACACCTGCGGTGGGTATGCT
>DASSQC010000270.1:0-2887 GCA_035702705.1 Burkholderiaceae bacterium
CAAGGTCGTCACCGCCAATGACGAGGCACACATCCGCAAGACGCTCAAGGAGCTTTCCGAGGAGCTCGACCCGGACCTCTGGTGGCAGGTGCACCGCTCCACCATCGTGCGTGCCGACCAGATCGCACGCGCCCACCGCGACGATCTCGGCAAGATCACGCTGTCACTCAAGAGCCGCAACGACAAGATCGCCGTCAGCCAGGCCTTCAACTATCGCTTCCGCGGAATGTGATCGGTGCAAAATCGGCCAGAAAAGTTGATTCAGGCTCTGGATAGCTTGTCGCGCAATTGGCGGACTTTTTGAGCGATTCTGATCGTTGGATGGACTAGAAATCAGTCGTTATCGGTTGTCGGCTGATCGATCATCCTCGGCTCACCCAGGTGGGTGCCCCGATGTCGGCGCCGGCGCAAGGGGCGGCACCACCCCGGCGATACTTCAGGCTTTGCCCCGGAGCCCAGACATGTCCGCCTTGCCCTGGTCCGACGCGCTCGCGCTCAACGAGCCGCATCTGGACGGCACCCATCAGGAATTCGTCGAACTGCTCGGCGCGCTGGAGCGCAGCCTGGCGGCTGAGTCCAGCCAGCCCCCGGCGTCTGCCCTGCAGGCCCTGATTGCGCATTGCGAGTCGCACTTCGGCATGGAAGAGGTCTGGATGCGCGCCATGGGTTTCGAGGACGGCAACTGCCACTTCACGCAGCACCGCCAGGTGCTTGAGGTCGCGCGCGATGTGCTGGCGCGCATCGGCACCGAGCCCGCCGAGGAGGTTCAGGGCTATCTCGAACGTCTGGTGCTCGGCCTGGCCGAGTGGTTCCCGATGCACGCCCAGCAGATGGACGCCGCCCTCGTCTATGCGATGCAGGAACTGAAGTTCGACCCCCAGACCGCTGCCCTCAGCGCCGCTTGATGCTGGCCCGGATGCGAACGCCGCTCGAGCGCGTGGTGCTCTGAGGACTGGTCCGCGGTGCGGCAAGTCCGGGCATTCGCGTGGCCGCGGTTGCGCGCTGCGTGTGCGTTGCCGGCGGCGCCCGGCTGGGTGAGTACGGGTGGCCCGCCACGTAGTCGAGGGCCGCATCGGCCAGGCGCGTGAGCAGCGCGGTCTCGTCGCCGTCTGCCTGGCAGGCGCCCAGCGAGGGGGTCGGATTCATGGCTGCGTCTCCGGCAGCCAGAAGGGGCTGCGGGCCGGGCTGCCCGGCCGGGGCGCGCGGTATCCCGGGATGCGGCCCGGCGCCGCACGGCGGCTTGCGGCCTGACGGCGCTCGCTCGCGGTGCAGACCCGGGCGCGCGCGGCGGGCATGGGGCGGGCATCGCGTGCGGTCGGGGCGTCGGCATCCGCAGCGGGCTGCGGTCCGGCTTCAATGGCGGCGGTGACTCCAGGGCGCGGCGCATTCTGGCGCAGCGCATGCATCAGCCGCCAGAGGTTCACCGGCACCAGCACCAGGTGCAGCGCCAATACGGGCATCAGCTGCGCGTACAGGCCGTAGGCAATGAAGCTGGCATTGGCGGCCAGCGCGATCATGCGCAGGCGCCGCATGTCGCCGCAGACAAAGGTGCACAGGGTCAGCAGGGCGGCGGCCCAGCCCAGAAGCTCGCTCAGGGCGGACGCGTGCAGGGCGATCATGTCCGTGCTCCTTGATCCGCTCAGAAGCGGTGCCAGGCGATCAGCAGCGCGGTCACCAGGCACATGGCTGCATTGCCGGCATTGACCAGCACCGCCTTGTTGCAGCGCCGCTGGTTGTGTTCGTAGAGCCACAGGCTCATCGTCACGTTCGCGCCCAGCCAGGTCAGCCAGGTGATCAGCGAGTGCTGGCTCGAGTCTGCGCTGTGCTGGATGGCCCACAGCGTGGGCAGGTAGGAAAACACGCGCACCGAGTTGAACAGGGTGAAGGCCCAGGTCAGCACCACCATGTAGAGGGCACGCGTGCCCATGGCCTGACGGGGCTCTCGCTGCGGGGCCTGCGATTCGGCGGGCAGGGTCATCGCGCGCGGCCGGGCGAATGCATTGGGGCAGCGGTGCAGTTCGCTCGCGTTCATCGTGTCACCAGCCAGGTGTTCTTGAAGCCCTGGGTGGCCAGCTGCTCGATCATGGCCGCGCCGGTGCGCAGGTCGGTGGCCTCGATCAGCATCGGCGTGTAGTCGGGCAGGAGCTTGGCGTCGATCTGCATGCCCACCTCGGTCAGTCCGATCGAGACCGCTTCCGAGCCGCTGCCGGTCAAGGCAATCCGCACCACGTTCTCGCCCAGGGCCTGCGCCAGCAGGTCGGCCTGGGCCCGGCTGGCGTAGCGTCCGGCGCGGGTGTGCGCACCGGGGTCGGCCGGTTCGTTCTGCGGCGCACTCGGCAGCACGCTGCCGTCATCGGCCAGCAGCGGGGGGACCAGCGGCGAGTCGACCGCCAGGGCCGGGGGCGCTGATGCAGCCAGCGCCGGGGCCTGGGCGTCGGGCAGGTCGTTGCTGCCGCAGCCGGCCAGCAGGGCCGCGGCAAGCGGCAGGATCAGGAGCTTTTGGGCGGGTGTCATGGCAGTCCTCTCCGGGGTCAGTGGCCGGCGGCGCCGGCATGGACTGCAAGGTAGGCAGCAGGCGTTTCGCCGGCGTTTCGCGCCGGCCCGTGACCCGAAACGCCTTGGTCCCGGGGCCGCAAGCCGGTGCCGCGCCGCGGGGCCGAAGCGCCTGCCCGGCCTGCGGCACGGCCCGTGTCCACCCGGCGGCCCGTCGTGGCGGCAGCCTCGCGCAGCAGGTTCAGGCCGCCGCCTGAAATGGGTACGCCCTGCGGCCGGCCCCGCGTCCCGCCGGTGTGCTGCGCTGGCATCCGGGGATTCTCCGCAGCGATACTTGCCCGCCATGGCCCTGATGGATCTCGCGCCCGTTTCCAGCGCACCCGCGCTGCGCCTG
>DASSQC010000271.1:0-4461 GCA_035702705.1 Burkholderiaceae bacterium
GTGGGCGCGACCATGATGACCTCGCGCACCCCGGCCACCTTGGCGGGTACCGCGTTCATCAGCAGCGAAGACGGATAGGCCGCCTTGCCGCCGGGCACATACAGGCCCACGCGGTCCAGCGGCGTGACGCGCTGGCCCAGCACCGTGCCGTCGGCCTCGGTGTAGGTCCAGTCCGTGGCCTTCTGGCGTTCGTGAAAGCGGCGGATGCGATCGGCCGCGGCTTCCAGCGCAGCGCGCTCGGCTGGCGAGATTTCATTGAGCGCGGCCTGCAGCTGGGCTTGGCTCACCTCCAGTTGGGCCACGCTCGTCACATCCAGCTTGTCGAAGCGGCGCGTGTAGTCCAGCAGGGCAGTGTCGCCCTCGGTCTTCACGCGGCGCAGCACCTCGGCCACGGTGGATTCGATCTGGTCGTTGGCCCCCTCTTCAAACACGGCCAGCGCTTCGAGCTGGGCACGGAAGTCGGCTTGGGTGGTGGAGAGGCGGCGGAGGTCGGAGGATTTCATGGTTCTTTTGCAGTGCGGGGGCGTCAGCCCAGGGCGGCTTCAGCCAGGGATTCAAGATTGCTGCGGTCTCCCGCCGTGGGCGGCGTGGAGATCACGAGAAAGTGCACGTCGCTGTCGCCGACGTTCATGAACTGGTGCGGCACGCCGGCGGGCACATGGAGGCCTTCGCCGGCACGCAGGTCCACATGCCGCGCGGGCAGCGCCATGCGCGCGGCACCCTGCAGGATGTAGAAGAACTGCTCCGCGCGGTGATGCACGTGTGGCCGCTCGGCCGCGCCCGCCGGCACGCGCTCCTGGATCACACTCAAGCCGGTGCTGCGCGCCAGATGCCAGCCGTCACAGGCCCTGCCATCGATGCCGAGCCAGCGGTAGTGCGGCGCCGTCTGCACGCTGATGCGCTGGGCGGCGTCCAGCGCCAGCACGTAGCGCGACACATGGTGCCGCCCCACCTGCCGGTCATCCACGTGCACAAAGCCGTAGCGCACATACAGCGCACGCAGCGCGCCGCGGTCCGAGGCGGTGTCCAGGCGCAGTGCAGCGCGGCCGGCTTCGCGCGCGAGGCGGCAGGCTTCGTCGAGCAGGAAGGAGGACAGCCCGCGCCCGGCCCAGGCCGGCAGCACCGCCACGCGATGCACATAGGCCGAGGCCCCTGCGGGCACCTCGGGCCAGAAGTCCGGGTCTTCGAGCTGAAAGCGCATCGTGCCCACCGCCTGCTCGCCGTCAAAGGCCAGGTAGTACTGGCCGAGGGCGGCATCAGCCGCAACGCGCTCGGCCGACACCTCCTCGGGCAGCCACAGCGGCCAGCCCTGCTCGGCCAGCTGCGCGGCGGCTGCCTGCAGAATGGCCGCCACCTGCGCGGTATCGGAAGGCGTGGCCGGGCGCAGGGTGAAGGGCATGGTCGTGCGCAGCGCTAGGGCTTGACCGCCGCCCGCATGGCCTCGATGAAGGGCGAGAGCTGGGCGAACTGGGTCTTGAAGGCGGCCTGGTTGACGATCAGGCGCGAGGAGATCGGGCAGATGGTCTCCACCTCGATGAGGTGGTTGGCCTTGAGCGTGCCGCCGGTGGAGACGAGATCCACGATCGCGTCGGCCAGGCCGGTGAGCGGGGCGAGTTCCATGCTGCCGTAGAGCTTGATCACGTCCACGTGCACGCCCTTGCTGGCGAAATGGTTGCGCGTGGTCTCGACATACTTGGTGGCGACCTTCAGGCGCGCCCCCTGGCGCACGCTGGCGGCGTAGTCGAAGTCCTGGCGCGTGGCCACGCTCATGCGGCAGCGTGCGATGTTGAGATCCACCGGCATGTAGAGGCCGGCGGTGCCGTGCTCCATGAGCGTGTCCAGCCCGGTGATGCCGCAGGTGGCGCCGCCGTACTGCACGTAGGTCGGCACGTCGCTGGCGCGCACGATGACGATGCGCAGATCCGGCCGCGAGGTCGGCAGGATCAGCTTGCGCGTGGTCTCCGGGTCTTCGGGCAGGCTGATGCCGGCGGCCGCCAGCAGCGGCAGGGTCTCTTCAAGAATGCGGCCTTTGGACAGGGCGAGGGTGATCATGCGCGGGCTCCGATGCGGGTGTCCGTAGCCGAGCAAAAAAGGCTTTCCGCTTGTCCGGTGCCGTAGGCGGGGTTTCGACGGGCATGCCCGTCGCCGCCGGAGGAGCGAGCGCCTGCCAGCGCGAGCCCCGTTGCGCCGCTGATCGCTTGCCCGGCGCGGGTTTCCAGCCGATTTGCCTTGGAGATCCGCATGAATGCTTGCTCCAGCATCACGACACCCGCCGAATCTGCGCGCCCACGGCGGAGAGCTTCTGTTCCATGCGGTCGTAGCCGCGGTCCAGGTGATAGATGCGGTCCACCAGGGTTTCGCCCTGCGCGCACAGGCCGGCAATCACCAGCGAGGCGGAGGCGCGCAGGTCGGTGGCCATGACGGGGGCACCGGTCAGTCTGCTCACGCCCTGCACCACGGCGGTGTGACCGTCGATGCTGATGTTCGCGCCCAGGCGGATCAGCTCCTGCACGTGCATGAAGCGGTTCTCGAAGATGTGTTCGGAAATGGTTGCCGCCCCATCCGCCACGCAGTTCACAGCCATCAGCTGGGCCTGCATGTCGGTGGCAAAGCCCGGGTACTCCACCGTGCGGAAGCTCACCGCGCGCGGGCGGTGGTGCATGGTGGCGTGGATGGTGTTGCTGCCGATCTGCAGGTGCAGGCCGGCCTCGCGCAGCTTGTCGAGCGTGGCGCCCATGGTGTCGGGCGCGGCGTGGGTCAGGGTCACATCGCCACCCGCTGCCGCCACGGCGCACAGGAAGGTACCGGCCTCGATCCGGTCGGGCATCACGCTGTGCTCGGCGCCATGCAGGCGCTCCACGCCCTCGATCACGAGGCGGTCGGTGCCGATGCCTTCGATACGGGCGCCCATCTTCACGAGCAGGTGCGCCAGATCGGTCACTTCCGGCTCGCGCGCGGCGTTCTCGATCACCGTGGTGCCTTGGGCCAGCGTGGCGGCCATGAGCAGGTTCTCGGTGCCGGTGACGGTGATCATGACCGTGCGCAGGGTGGTGCCCTGCAGGCGCCGCGCCTTGGCGTGGATGTAGCCGCCCTCCACGGTGATCTCCGCACCCAGGGCCTGCAGGCCCTTGATGTGCTGATCCACCGGGCGCTGGCCGATGGCGCAGCCGCCGGGCAGGCTCACCTTGGCCTGACCGATGCGCGCCACCAGCGGGCCGAGCACCAGAATGCTGGCGCGCATGGTCTTGACGAGGTCATAGGGTGCCTCGGGGTTCGTCACGCCACCGGCATCGATGCTGACCACGCCGTTCTCGTCACGCTCACACTTGGCACCCATGCCGGCCAGCAGCTTGGAGAGCGTGCGAATGTCGGCCAGCTTGGGCACGTTGCGGATGGTCACCGGATCGGCGGTGAGCAGGCCGGCGGCGAGGATGGGCAGGGCGGCGTTCTTGGCGCCCGCCACGGGGATCTCGCCCTTCAGAGGGTTGCCGCCGGTGATGATGAGTTTGTCCATGATCTGCTTCAGTTGCGCCCGGGCGCTGGGTCTTGCGGTGCGCCAAAGCGCAGGTGATGGGTTGTGCCGCGGTCTACTTGGCGGCTTGCCACTCGGTGGGCGTGAGGGTCTTCATCGACAGGGCGTGAATCTCCTCGCGCATGCGGTCACCGAGCGCGGCATAGACGAGCTGATGGCGCTGCACGGGGCGCTTGCCCTCGAACTGCGCCGAGACGATGGTGGCGTAGAAGTGCCGGCCGTCGCCGTCGACCTGCACGTGCTCGCAGGCCAGGCCGGCCGCGATGTAGTCCTGCACCATCTGCGGTGTGGGTTCGCTCATTTCAGTTCCTCAGCTTGTAGCCACGCGCAAGCAGCGTGTAGGCCCAGCCGCTGACGACCAGCAGCGTGGCCAGCACCACGGCCAGCGAGATGAATGGGGGGATGTCGCTCCGGCCGACGAAGCCGTAGCGGAAGCCGTCGATCATGTAGAAGAACGGATTCAGGTGGCTCACGGTCTGCCAGATGCCGGGCAGCGAGTGGATCGAATAGAACACGCCGGACAGAAACGTGGCCGGCAGGATGATGAAGTTCTGGAATGCGGCGAGCTGATCGAACTTCTCGGCCCAGATGCCCGCCACCAGCCCGAGCGCACCCATCACCGCCGCGCCCGCCACGGCAAACACCAGAATCCACAGCAGGTTGTGCACACCCAGATGCGCAAACCACACGGTGACAAGCAGCACACCCGTACCCACCGCCAGCCCGCGCACGATGGCGCCGCCCACATAGGCGGCAAACAGCTCCCAATGCGCAAAGGGCGGCAGCAGGATGAAGACGATGTTGCCGGTGATCTTGCTCTGGATGAGCGAGGACGAACTGTTGGCAAAGGCGTTCTGCAGCACGCTCATCATCACCAGCCCCGGAATCAGGAAGGCCGTGTAGCTGATCTGCTCATAGACCATCACCCG
>DASSQC010000272.1:0-13956 GCA_035702705.1 Burkholderiaceae bacterium
GTCTTTGCGCGCGAGGTCGAGCAACTGACTGTGCTGGCCGATCGCTTCAAGTTGGCGAGTGTGGATGACCCGCGCATTCTGGAGGCGCTTGAAGGTGCACTGAAACTCGGCCATGGCCGGGCGCAGGTGCGGGTGCTGGACGCTGAAGATGCCCAGCGCGCGACCACGGTGCTGCGCTACAGCGAGCACATGGAAGATGAAAGCGGAAAGCGCTACACGCCGCCCAACCCGTCCGCCTTTTCCTTCAATTCACCGCTGGGCGCCTGCGAGGCCTGCCGCGGCTTCGGCCGCGTGATCGGCGTGGACTACGGCCTGGTCATCCCTGACGAGAACAAGAGCCTGAAGGCCGGTGCCATCAAGCCCTGGACCACGCCCGCCTGGAAGGAATGCCAGGACGATCTGCTGCGCCACGCCCCCCGCCACGGTGTGGCGGTGGACATTCCGTACAAGCACCTGCCCGAGGAGCACAAGCGCTGGCTGGTGGAGGGCGATCCCAAGTTCAAGAAGTGGGAGCAGGACTGGTTCGGCATCCGCCGCTTCTTCGAGTACCTGGAGAGCAAGGCCTACAAGATGCACATCCGTGTGCTGCTCTCCAAGTACCGCAGCTACACGGAATGCCCCACCTGCCGCGGCGAGCGTCTCAAGCCGGAGGCCTGCCTGTATCGCGTGGGCACCCAGGCCGATGCGCAGCGCGCGCTGGGTAGCGACTATGCACGCTACCGCCCGACCGCGGCGCGTTTCTCGCAAGCCGTGCTCGACAGCCTGCCCGGCCTGACGGTGCATGACCTGATGCTGCTGCCGATCGCGCGCGTGAAGGACTTTGTCGACGGCCTGTCCTTCGAGGGCAGCCTGGATGAAGCCGGCTCGCTGGTGCTTGATGAACTGCGTGCCCGTCTGCAATACGTCTGCGACGTGGGTCTGGGCTATCTCACGCTGGACCGGCAGAGCCGCACGCTCTCTGGTGGCGAGGTGCAGCGCATCAACCTGACCACGGCGCTCGGGACCTCGCTGACCAACACCCTGTTCGTGCTGGATGAGCCCTCGATCGGCCTGCATCCGCGCGACATCGATCGCATCAACGGTGTCATGCAGCGCCTGAAGCGCGCCGGCAATTCGCTGGTGGTGGTGGAGCATGATCCCCAGGTGATGTTTGCCGCCGACCGGCTGCTCGACATCGGCCCCGGGCCGGGCGAACGCGGCGGCAACATCGTGTTCTACGGCAAGGCCAGCGAGGTGGCGCAGGCCGGCACGCTGACGGCGGACTACCTCAACGGCCGCAAGCGGGCGGATGCCGGCATCACGCCCCGCCCGCCCTTTGTCACGAGCGAAGGCCTGCTCTCCGGCCCCAAGCTGCGGGTCGAGGAAGCCAGCGAGCACAACCTCAAGCATGTCAGCGTGGAGTTCCCGCTGCATCGCTTTGTGGTGGTGACGGGCGTGTCCGGCTCGGGCAAGTCCACGCTGATGGACGAGGTGCTGCACCGCGCGCTGCTGCGCGCCAAGGGCAAGGCCACGGAGCAGCCGGGCAAGGCGCGTGCGGTCTATGGCGCCGACCAGATCGATGACGTGGTGTTCGTGGACCAGAGCCCCATCGGCAAGACCGCGCGCTCCAACCCGGTCAGCTACGTCGGTGCCTGGGATGCCATCCGCGAGCGTTTTGCGCGTCTGCCGCAGAGCAAGGAGCGCGGCTACACGGCGGGCACCTTCAGCTTCAACAGCGGCGACGGGCGCTGCCCGACCTGCAGCGGCTCGGGCTTCGAGCACATCGAGATGCAGTTCCTCTCGGATGTGTACCTGCGCTGCCCCGACTGCGACGGCACGCGCTTCCGTGCCGAGATCCGCGAAGTGAAGCTCGGTGCCTGGGGGCGCCAGCTGAGCGTGAGTGATGTGCTTGACCTGACGGTGAGCGAGGCGCTGTCGGCCTTCTCGGACGACTGGGAGGTCAAGCGCGTGCTGCAGCCGCTCTCTGACGTGGGCCTGGAGTACCTGAAGCTCGGCCAGCCCGTGCCCACGCTCTCGGGGGGCGAGGCGCAGCGCCTGAAGCTCGCCGGCTTCCTGGCGGAGGCCGCCCAGCGCAAGACCGTGCCCAAGGCCGGCACCCTGTATCTGTTCGACGAGCCCACCACCGGCCTGCACTTCGACGACATCGCGCGCCTGCTCAAGGCCATGCGCAAGCTCATCGATGCCGGTCACAGCGTGATCGTCATCGAGCACAACCTGGATGTCATGCGCGCTGCAGACTGGCTGATCGACCTCGGCCCCGAGGGCGGGGACGCCGGCGGTCAGCTGGTCTTTGCCGGCCCGCTGGACAAGCTGCTCGCGCACCCGGACTCACACACCGCCCGGGCACTGCGCGAGTACGACGCGCGCCTGAGCCATCCGGCAGGATTTCGTGTCGAGGAGCCGCGCGCCGCTTACGGCACCCACGACGCCGCTGCGGACGAAGGCGCGCCCATGCAGATCCAGATCCGCAAGGCGCGCGAGCACAACCTCAAGGCCATCGATCTCGACATCCCGCGCGACAAGTTCACGGTCATCACCGGGCCCTCGGGTTCGGGCAAGAGCACACTCGCCTTCGACATCGTCTTCAACGAAGGCCAGCGCCGCTATCTGGAAAGCCTGAACGCCTATGCGCGCTCCATCGTGCAGCCCGGCGGCAAGCCCGATGTGGACGCGATCTTCGGCATCCCGCCCACGGTGGCCATCGAGCAGCGCACCAGCCGCGGCGGCCGCAAGAGCACGGTGGCCACGGTCACGGAGCTGCATCACTTCCTGCGCCTGCTGTACGTGAAACTGGGCACGCAGTACTGCCCGAACGACGGCGCAGCCATCGTGCCGCAGACGCTCGATGCGATCGTCAGTCAGATCCTGGTGGACTACGCAGGCCAGCACATCGGCCTGCTAGCGCCCCTGGTGGTGGCCCGCAAGGGCTACTACACCGATCTGGCGAAGTGGGCGGCCGGCAAGGGCTACACCCACATCCGCGTGGACGGCAGCTTCTTCCCCACGGCGCGCTGGCCGCGCCTGGACCGCTTCAAGGAGCACACGCTCGAGCTGCCCGTGGGTGATCTCGTCGTGCACCCGGACAACGAGCGGCTGCTGCGCGACCTGCTCTCGCGCGCCATGGAGTTCGGCAAGGGCACGGTGCATGTGATCACGCACCTCGAGCGTCTGGTGAATGCACTCAACAAGGGCGATCCGCTCGGTGCCAGCGCCGACACGCCGCTGCGCGTGTTCTCCAGCAAGCGCGCCTGCCCCACCTGCGGGCTGAGCTTCCCGGAGCTCGATCCGCGCATGTTCTCCTACAACTCCAAGCTGGGCTGGTGTGGCAGCTGCCAGGGCACCGGCCTGCTCACGCGCTACATCGACGACCGCGAAGACCTCAGCGGCCGCGAGCAGAAGCTGGCCGAGGAGGAGGTCGATGTCGACCACACCCAGCCCTGCGAGACCTGCGCGGGCCAGCGCCTGAATCCCACGTCCTTGTCCGTGCGCTTTCGCGATCACAACATCGCCCAGGTGGGCGCGATGAGCGTGGGCGAGGCGCAGGCCTACTTCGACGGCATGAAGCTCAACGCGCGCGAGGCCGAGATCGCCCGCGACCTGATTGCCGAGGTGAACGGCCGCCTGTCCTTCCTGGAGCAGGTGGGCCTGGGTTATCTCACCCTGGACCGTGCCGCACCCACGCTGTCGGGTGGCGAGGCGCAGCGCATCCGCCTGGCTGCGCAGCTGGGCAGCAACCTGCAGGGCGTGTGCTACGTGCTCGATGAGCCGACCATCGGCCTGCATCCGCGCGACAACCGCGTGCTGCTCGATGCACTCTCGCGCCTGGAAGGCAAGGGCAACACCCTGCTCGTGGTCGAGCACGACGAGGACACGATTGCCCGTGCCGAACACATCATCGACATCGGCCCCGGCGCCGGCAGCCGCGGTGGACGCATCATCGCCCAGGGCACGCTGCAGGAGCTGATGGCGCATGAGGATTCGCTGACCGGCCGCTACCTGCGTTCGCCGATTGCGCACCCCATGCAGACGCCTCGTACGCCCGACCCGGCGCGCCGCCTCACCGTGCGCGGCGCCAGCCTGCACAACCTGCAGCAGGTGGACGTGCCGGTGCCCCTCGGCGTGCTGAGTGTGGTGACCGGCGTCTCCGGTTCGGGCAAAAGCACGCTGGCGCGCGAGGTGCTGCTCGCCAATCTACAGGCCCGTACCAGCGAGGCGAAGAAGGCTGCGGACTGGGTCGGCTGTGCCGGCATCGAGGGCTGGCAGCAGGTCACGCGCGTGCTGGAGGTGGACCAGACGCCCATCGGCAAGACGCCGCGCTCCTGTCCGGCCACCTACATCGGCTTCTGGGATGCCATCCGCAAGCTGTTTGCCGACACCTTCGACGCACGTGCCTCGGGCTTTGATGCCAGCCGTTTCAGCTTCAACGCCGGCAAGGGCAGGTGCGAGACCTGTGACGGCCAGGGCATGCGCACCATCGAGATGAACTTCCTGCCGGACGTGAAGGTGGTCTGTGAGACCTGCGGCGGGAAGCGCTTCAATGCCGCCACGCTCGAAGTGCAGATGCGCGGCAAGAGCATTGGCGATGTGCTCAACATGAGCGTGGACGACGCCGTGGAGTTCTTTGCCGCGAGCCCGAACATCGCCCATCCGCTCAAGCTCATGCAGGACGTCGGTCTCGGCTATCTCACGCTTGGCCAGCCTTCACCGACGCTGTCGGGCGGCGAGGCGCAGCGCATCAAGCTCGTCACGGAACTGGCCAAGGCCCGCACCGACAAGACCGGGCGCTTCAAGGTGAATGAGCACACCTTGTACGTTCTGGATGAACCCACGGTCGGCCTGCACATGGCCGATGTGGAAAAGCTCATCCGGGTGCTGCACCGGCTGGTGGATGCCGGCAACAGCGTGGTGGTCATCGAGCACAACCTGGATGTGATGGCCGAGGCCGACTGGCTGATCGACATGGGCCCGGAAGGCGGCTCGGGTGGCGGGCAGTTGGTCGTGGCCGGGCCGCTGGCCGATGTGCTCGCACACCAGCGCTCGCACACCGGGCGCATCCTGGGCGAGTTTCTGGCGCAGCCGGGGCGGCGGGCGACTGCGCACTGAAGCGCCTTTCCGCTTGTCTGGTGCGGCTTTCCAGCCATTTTGGTCTGGAAAGCCGCATGAAATGGACATCTGACCCGCCGCATCCGGGCGTGGTGCTGGCGCGCGGCGCCTTCGGCCACAATGCGGCATTGCCCCCTGATGGCCTTGACGCGAGCACACCGTGAACGTCCTCATTCTGCTGGCCCACCCGAATCTGCCGGAAAGCCGCATCAACGCCACGCTGCGTGATGCCGTGCGCGAGCTGAGTGGCGTGCATGTGCACGACCTCTACAGCGCCTATCCGGACGGCTTCATCGATGTGGCGCGCGAGCAGGAGCTGCTGCTCGCGCATGACGTGATCGTGATGCAGTTTCCGATGTACTGGTACTCCACGCCGCCGCTGCTCAAGGCCTGGCAGGACGCCGTGCTCACCCACGGCTGGGCCTACGGCAGCAAAGGCGTCGCGCTGGCGGGCAAGTCCCTGCTGATCGCGGTGTCGATCGGCGGGGATCAGGCGGGCTACGGGCGCGAGCATGGCCAGTTCACGCTCACCGAACTGTTGCGCCCGCTCGAAGCCACGGCCTGCTTCTGCAGCATGAAGTTTCTTGGTCACGTGGCCCACGGCGCCGAGGACACCGATCTGCACGAGCGCCTGCCGGACATGGCGCAGAGCTATCGCGCGCTGATGCAGCGCCTGGTGGCGGGTGATCTGCCCCCTGTGGTCGACAGCCGCTGAAGGGGCCGCCATGCTGCAAGACACCCTGATCTTCCTCGTGGCTGCCGTCCTGGCGGTGCCGCTGTTCAAGCGCCTCGGTCTGGGCGCGGTGCTCGGCTATCTGATCGCCGGCGTGATCATCGGGCCCGCGGGTCTGAAGCTGATCGACAACCCGGATTCGGTGCTCAAGTTCGCTGAGTTCGGCGTGGTGCTGCTGCTCTTTCTCGTGGGTCTGGAGTTGAACCCCAAGAAGCTCTGGCAGCTGCGTGTGCCCATCTTCGGCATGGGCGGCTTGCAGGTGTTCGTCACCGCAGCCATCGTGGCAGGCGTGATGATCGCGGCAGGCCTGCCTTGGCCGATCGCGCTGGTGATCGGCATTGCGGCGCTGCAGTCGTCCACCAGCGTGGCGCTGGCGCTGATGGCCGAGCGCAATCTCCTGCCCACGCCGGGCGGGCGCAGCGCACTGTCGGTGAGCCTGTTCCAGGACATCATGGTCATTCCGATCCTGCTGCTGCTCGCGGCGATCGCGCCCGTGAAGGAGGGGGCTGCAGCCCATGGCTTCTCGCTCTGGCAGGGCGTGGCACTGATCGTGGGCATGGTGGTGATTGCGCGCTTTGCCATGCGGCCGGTGCTGCGCTTCATTGCCAACACGGGCCTGCGGGAGGTGTTCATTGCGTTCTCGCTGCTGCTCGTGCTGGGTGCGGCCTACGCCGCCGAGCACGTGGGTTTCTCGATGGCGCTGGGCACCTTTCTGGCCGGGGTGCTGCTGGCCGAGAGCGAATACCGGCATGAGCTGAACCTGGACATCGAGCCCTTCAAGGGCCTGCTGCTCGGACTGTTCTTCATCGCTGTGGGCATGAGCGTGCAGATGCGCCTGTTCGTGGAACAGCCGCTCCTGGTGATCGGCGGCGCATTGGCACTCGTGGCGCTGAAGATGGCTGTGCTCTATGGCATTGCACGCCTGTTCAAGCTCTGCGGGCAGGACGGCCTGCTGTTTGCGATCATCATCTCGCAGGTGGGCGAGTTTGCCTTCGTGATCCTCACTGCAGCGCGCGCGCAGGGCACCCTGCCCGGGCCCTATGCCGACATCATGAACGCCATCGTCGCGGCCAGCATCCTGACCACGCCGCTGCTGTTCATGGCGCTGACGCGCTTTGTCATGCCGCGCATGAATGCGCAGGCCGCGCGCGAGGCCGACACCATCGAGGAGCGCAACGAGATCATCGTCGCCGGGTTCGGCCGCTTCGGCCAGGTGGTGGCGCGTCTGCTCATGGCGCGCGGCTATGGCGTGACCCTGATCGACCACAACGCGGATCAGGTGGAGTTCACGCGCCGCTTCGGCTTCAAGAGCTACTACGGCGACGCCTCGCGCATCGATGTACTCGAGGCGGCCGGCATTGCGCAGGCACGTGCGCTGGTGCTGGCCATCGACGATGGCGCCGTGATCGCCGAAACCGTCAAGCTGGTGCAGGCGCGCTTTCCGCAGGTGCAGGTGCTCGCACGGGCGATCGGCCGCCCGGACGCCTACGACCTCGAGAACCTGGGGGTCACCCACGAGCGCGAGACCTTCCGCGCTGCGGCACGCCTGGGCGAGAAGACCTTGATCGCACTGGGCGAGACCCCGCACCAGGCGCATCTGGCCACACGCACCTTCATCGCGCACGACGAGAAGATCCTCAAGGAGTCCGCCCGGCACCGCGGTGACACCAAGACCCTGATCAGTCTGGCGGATCGCGCAAGGGCCGATCTCTCGGCCCTGCTCACGCGTGAAGGCCGCAAGGGCAAGGACGAAGACCCCGAGACCCTGCGCTGGTGAGCCTGCATCCACGCAAGTCGCCCCTCTTGAATTTGCCCGACAATCCGCCACATCCCAGCAATCCGCATCGAACACCTGCCCGCCATGATCGACGTCACCGTAGAGAACTTTGAATCCGAAGTGGTTGCCGCCTCGAGCACCACGCCCGTGCTGATCGACTTCTGGGCGCCCTGGTGCGGCCCCTGCAAGGTCATCGGCCCCATGCTCGAGAAGCTCGAGACCGCCTACGGCGGCGCCTTCAAGCTGGCCAAGATCAATTCCGACGACGAGCAGGAGCTCTCGGCCGCATTCGGCATCCGCAGCATCCCGACCTGCGTGCTGTTCAAGGACGGCAAGCCGGTGGACGGCTTCATGGGCGCCCTGCCCGAGGGCCAGCTGCGCGCCTTCCTGGACAAGCATCTGCCCAAGCCGCAGGAGATGGAGCTGGCCGCCGCGCGTCAGGCCCGTGCCGAAGGCGATCTGGACACGGCACAGCGCAAGCTCAAGGCCGCGCTCGCGCTCGATCCCGGCTTCGACGAAGCCCGCTTCGATCTGGTCGAGCTGCTGGTGGACGCTGGCGACAGCGAAGCCGCCAAGGCCGAGTTCGAGAAGATCTCGCCCAAGAACCAGATCGACCCGCGCTGGCACGCGCTCGATTCGCGCATCCATGCCGCCAAGAACGCGCTCAAGCTGCCGGGTGTGGACAAGCTGCAGGCCGCGATCGACGCCGATCCGAAGAACCTCCAGGCGCGGCTTGATCTGGCCGAGGCCTACATCAGCGTGGCCGCATGGGAAGAGGCGCTCGAGCAGCTGCTGGAGATCGTCACGCGCGACCGCGCATTTGGCGAAGATGTGGGGCGCAAGAAGATGATCGACATCTTCAACATGACCGGCCCCTCGCCCGAGGTGGTGGGCAAGTGGCGCCGCCGCCTGTCCGCGGCGCTCAACTGAGCCCGCCTCGAAAGCGCACCGGCCGGGGCCTGCCCGTGCCTACTCGCGGGCCTGGGCAGGCGTGAAGGCCATCAGCTGAAAGCGGCCCTGCGGGTCGAAGAACCAGGTTTCGACGAAGCTCACGCGGCCACGGCCATCGAGCAGATTGGCGCTCGGCGCGGGCAGGCGCGTGCGGCGCAGCGTGGCCAGGGCCACATCGTTCTTGCTCGAATCCGCACCGCCGCGGCGCACGCGGCTGTTGAGCAGGCGGCCCGAGGCATCCACTTCCACATCAAGGATCACGATCGCCGGCAGCATGGCAGGCAGGGTGCCGCGCCCCGCCAGATTGGCATTGGCGTCATAGATGGCCAGGCCGACTGCCTTGCGGTATTCCGCCATGCTGAGGTAGTCGCCGCGGGCATTGCGGCGCGGCCGCATCGCCCCCGGTGCGCCGGCTTCGATGCCGGATTGGGCGGCTGGCGGGGCAGGGCGATCCCCAGCCGCCCCTTGGCCGCTGGGGATCGTGGCTACCGGGGCCGGCGCAGTGCCCGGCGGGCTCTTGCAGGCGCTCAGGCTCAGGGCAAGCAGCAGCGCGAGCGCGGGTAGGGCAGTGTGCGTCGCGCGCGGCGTGTCACTGGTGCGGGTAAGGATCTTCGGCATCGTCAGCGTTCCTGGGTGGCAAGTCGATTCAGCAGCCGGCCTGCGGCCATCAGGCCCATGCTCGCGGTGATGTGCATGGCCGAGCCGTAGCCTGCGCAGCTCAGTCCCTGCGGCGCGGCCGTCGCGGCTGCCCCGTCCGCGGCAGTCATCTCGAGCAGCGCGCAGACTTCAGGCTGCGGCGCGCGCACCGGCTCGGCGCTGTAGATCACCTCCACGCCCATCTTTGGCGTGCGCTTGGCGGCGGTTTTGGCCTTCGGGTCGGCGCCTGGAAAGCCGTGCTGCTTGCGCAGCAGCCCGCGCACACGTGCAAGCAGCGGATCGTGCGTGGCATGGGCCAGATCGTCAGCGCGCAGCAGGGTGGCGTCGATCTTGCCGCCGGCCGCACCCGCCATGATCATGGGCAGCCTGCGCTCGCGCGCCAGCAGGGCCAGCGCCACCTTGGGGTGGACCTGATCGATGCAGTCCAGCAGCGCATCGGCATCCGGCGGCACGAGTGCCGCCGCGTTCCCGGGCGTGATGAAGTCATCCACGCAGAGCACGCGGCAGGCGGGGTGGATCTGCGCGATGCGCTCGCGCATGGCCAGGACCTTGGCCTGCCCCAGGGTGGGCGTGAGCGCATGCACCTGCCGGTTCACATTGCTCTCGGCCACATGGTCGAGATCGATCAGCGTGAGCGTGCCCACGCCGCTGCGGGCCAGACATTCGGCTGCCCAAGAACCCACGCCGCCGATGCCCACCACCACGACGTGCGCAGCCGCAATGCGGGCCGCACCCGCCGGGCCGTACAGGCGGGCCATGCCACCGAAGCGGCGGGTAGGCTCGGCGTCCTGCGGGTCGTGCGGCGCGGCAGGCTTCAGGTCGTGGGGCGCATTCATGGCGCGGGATTGTAGAAAGCAGCCCCCTTACGCCGCGGGAAATCGGTCACAATCCCCGGCTTCACGCTTCTGGGTGTTTCGAGATGAGCCATCGCATCGCGGTGATTGCCGGAGACGGCATCGGCAAGGAAGTCATGCCTGAGGGCCTGCGTGTGCTGGAGGCCGCCGCGCGCCGCTTCGGCATTGCCCTGCACTTCGACCACTTCGACTTCGCGCACTGCGACTACTACCTCAAGCACGGCACCATGCTGCCCGACGACTGGAAACAGCAGATCGGCGGGCACGACGCGATCTTCTTCGGCGCCGTGGGCTGGCCGGAGACCGTGCCCGACCACATCTCGCTGTGGGGTTCGCTGATCCAGTTCCGCCGCCAGTTCGACCAGTACATCAATCTGCGCCCGGCGCGGCTCATGCCGGGCATCACGGCGCCGGTGGTCAAGCGCGACGGCAGCCGCTACGCACCCGGCGAGATCGACTTCTACATCGTGCGCGAGAACACCGAGGGCGAATACTCCAGCGTCGGCGGGCGCATGTTCGAGGGTACCGAGCGCGAGTTCGTCCTGCAGGAAGCCGTGTTCACCCGCACCGGCACCGACCGGGTGCTCCAGTTCGCCTTCGAGCTCGCGCAGCGCCGGCCGAAGAAGCACCTGACCAGCGCCACCAAGAGCAACGGCATCAGCATCTCCATGCCCTACTGGGACGAGCGCGTGGCCGAGATGGCGCAGCGCTATCCGGATGTGAACGTGGACAAGTTCCACATCGACATCCTGAGCGCACACTTCGTGCAGCGGCCGGCCTACTTCGACGTGGTGGTGGCCAGCAACCTGTTCGGCGACATCCTCTCGGACCTCGGCCCCGCCTGCACCGGCACCATCGGCATTGCGCCCTCGGGCAACATCAACCCGGAGCGCCGCTTTCCCAGCCTGTTCGAGCCCGTGCACGGCAGTGCGCCGGACATTGCGGGCAAGGGCATTGCCAACCCCATCGGCCAGATCTGGGCCGGTGCCATGATGCTGCAGCACCTGGGTCATGCTCAGGCGCATGACGCCATCCTCGCAGCCATCGAGCGGGTGCTGGCCGATGCGTCTGCCCCCAAGACGCCGGACATCGGCGGCACGGCGCGCACCGCCGAACTGGGTGAGGCGATTGCGTCAGCGCTGGGCTGATGCAGCGCGTTGAACCAGCACGCCCGGACACGTACTCAGGGCACCACAACAATCACGACCCACACTCAGGGGCATGCATGTCACTTCACCGCGCCACATTCGTTCTGTTCGCCGCCCTCAGCCTGCTCGCCGGCTGCGATACCACCCCCAAGAAGCCGGAAGACTGCGCGGGCATCAACTGGCGCAGTGAAGGCCGCAGCACCGCGCTCGACGGGCGGCCGATGGATCAGGGCTGGCGCCGCGGTGCGGCCTGCCAGCAGCTCGGCACCAACCCCGACCGGCGTGCCTTCGAAAACGGCTGGGCCGAAGGCCAGGCCACCTACTGCACGCCGCGCTTCATGCTGCGTGAAGGCCGCCGCAACGACCGCTTCGGGCCGATCTGCCAGGGCATGGACGAGGCCACGCTCTCGCGCGCCTGGAACCATGGCCGCCTGATGTACGAGGCCGACCAGCGCATCCAGCGCCTGGACAACGATCTGGTGAACCTGCGCGCCCGGGCCGACGACGCCAAGCTCCCGGTCGGCGACCGTGACACCGCGCGGGCCCAGCTCTCAGGCGTGATCGCCGCCCGCGCCCAGGCCATCGCCACGCGCGACCGGCTGGAGGCCGAAGCGAATGCCAACGGCTGGGGCCTGGGTCGCTGATTTTCAATGTTCATTTGAAAAGCAGCACCAAAAAGCGCTGATTCGATAGCAAACGTTGAAAATGCCAATGGGCCGGGATCCGCTTGAACCATGCGGGTTTCGGCCGATTCTGGCGAAGAATTGGGGCAGTGCATCTCACGCCACGGCCTGTCCGAGATCTGTGCTGCAGGCCCGGCGCGGGGCGCGTCGATAATGCGGCTCATGAGCACCGCACCGCACACCCCGTCCGCGCCCCCGCCCGAATCCCTCAGCCTCACGCAGCCCGACGACTGGCACGTCCATTTCCGTGACGGCGATGCCCTCAAGGCGGTTGCGCCCTACACCGCCCGGCAGTTCCGCCGCGCGGTGGTCATGCCCAATCTCAAGCCGCCGGTCACCACCGTGGCGGCTGCCCTGGCCTACCGCGAGCGCATCCTCGCAGCCCTGCCGGCAGGGTCGGACTTCGAGCCGCTGATGACGCTCTACCTCACCGACAACCTGCCGCCCGACGAGATCGATCGCGCGGTGGATACGGGCGGCAAGATCATCGGCCTGAAGCTCTACCCGGCCGGCGCCACCACCAACAGCGACTTCGGCGTCAGCGACATCCGCAAGTGCCATGCGACGCTGGAGCGCATGCAGCGCCTGGACCTGCCGCTGCTGGTGCATGGCGAGGTGACCGACAAGTCCGTGGATGTGTTCGACCGCGAGGCGGTGTTCATCGACGAGGTGATGATTCCGCTGCGCCGCGACTTTCCCGAGCTGCGTGTGGTCTTCGAGCACATCACCACCAGGGAAGCCGCGCATTACGTGCGCGATGCCGAGGGGCCGAGTCGAAGCATTGGCGCCACCATCACGCCGCAGCACCTGCTCTACAACCGCAACGCCATCTTCTCCGGCGGGCTGCGGCCGCACTACTACTGTCTGCCCGTGCTCAAGCGCGAACCGCACCGCATCGCGCTGGTCGAGGCCGCAACCTCAGGCAACCCGCGCTTTTTCCTCGGCACCGACACCGCCCCGCATGCGCGGCATCTGAAAGAACACGCCAGCAGCTGCGCCGGCTGCTTCTCCGGCCTGCACGCCATGGAGCTGTATGCCCACGCCTTCGAGCAGGCGGGCGCGCTGGACAGGCTGGAAGCCTTTGCGAGCTTCCATGGCCCCGACTTCTACGGCCGGCCGCGCAACACCGGCCGCATCACCCTCAAGCGCGAAAGCTGGGTGATTCCGGAGGAAGTGCCGTTCCTGGAGTCGCCGCTCGTGCCGCTGGCCTCCGGCGAGACCCTGGGCTGGCGCAGCGCGCACAACTGAGCCGGACCGCTGCGCTGCGGCCACGAGCAGCCTGCGCCATGCGCCGCAGCAAAAAAAGCGGGGCGGGCCTTGCGGCGCGCCCCGTTTGAACACCTTGGAGAAACGCGTTGTTGCTTAACGCGCTACCCGTGGTCGGAGAATGAAGAAACTACCCAGTGACAGACGCAAACGCGCAGATCACTGATCCAGATCGAAAGCAATTTGCGCGCCATGCTGCTGCGCACGCTTGATCGGCTCGTAGCGCCACTGGCGAACCGCCGCCAGAATGGGCGCGTTCAGCACGGTGTTGGTGGACGAAACGATCGCCGCATCCGTCACCGTACCGTCGGGCATGACGGTAAAGGAGACGCGCACGTCGCCCTTGCGGATGCCGCGCTGGAGGATGGATCTGCCAATTTCCGGCGCGACCTGCTTGACGAGCTTGAGCTCCTCATCCTCCTCCACCACGGGGGCAGCAGCCGCCGTGGGTGCGGCGATGGCGGCCGGTGCAGCCGCGGCGGGGCTGGCCTGTTGCGCTGCAGCAGTGCTGGCGGCAGGGGTGCTGCCAGCGGCCACGGCGGGCGTCGCCGGCGCACTGGCGGTGGCTGGCGCAGCTGCCGCGGCAGCTGCGGCAGCTGCGGGCGCGGCAGCTGCTGGGGTGGCGACCGCCGGGCGAGCGGCCGGCGCCGCTGCAGTGCTCGCAGCGGCCGTGGCTGCCGGGGCCTGGGCCGCAGCCGGACGGGCCGCAGCGGTTCCGGCTGGCGCGGCCTGAGCGGGCGCAGCCGCAGAAGCGGCCGCGGCGCTGGCTGGGCGCTGGGGTGCG
>DASSQC010000273.1:0-5886 GCA_035702705.1 Burkholderiaceae bacterium
GCTGGACATGTCGATCTCGACGTAGCCGCCGCGCTCTTCGGCCAGGAGCTTGAGCGTGTCCTGCGGCAGGATGCCTCGATCCCACAGCGAGCCCTTGAAGCTGGAGTAGCGGCCACGCTCCTCGGCCAACTCCGTCGAGGCCCAGTAGGCGTAGTAGCAGACGGCCTCCATCGAGGTGTCGGCGAATTCCACGGCAGCCTGCGAGGCGTATGGCACGCGCATCATGTGCAGGCAGTCCTGGAAGCCCATGATGCCCAGGCCCACGGGTCGATGCTTCAGGTTGGAATTGCGAGCCTTCGCCACCGAGTAGTAATTGATGTCGATCACGTTGTCGAGCATGCGCATGGCGGTGTGCACCGTCTTGCGCACCTTCTCGAGATCCAGCTTCAGACCACCCTTTCCGTCCGGCACCATGTGGTTCACCAGATTCACCGAACCGAGGTTGCACACCGCAATCTCGGAGTCGCTGGTGTTCAGGGTGATCTCGGTGCAGAGGTTGGAGCTGTGCACCACGCCCACATGCTGCTGCGGACTGCGGACATTGCAGGGATCCTTGAAAGTGATCCAGGGATGGCCGGTTTCGAACAGCATCGCAAGCATCTTGCGCCAGAGCTGCACGGCGGGGATGCGCTTGAACAGCTTGAGGCGGCCGGAATCGGCGTCGGCCTCGTAGCGCGTGTACGCGGCTTCGAATTCCGCACCGAACTTGTCATGGAGATCCGGACAGTCGCTCGGGCTGAACAGGGTCCAGTCCTTGCCTTCCATGACACGCTTCATGAACAGGTCGGGAATCCAGTTCGCGGTGTTCATGTCGTGCGTGCGGCGGCGGTCGTCGCCGGTGTTCTTGCGCAGCTCCAGGAACTCCTCGATATCCAGGTGCCAGCTCTCCAGATACGTACAGACTGCGCCCTTGCGCTTGCCGCCCTGGTTCACGGCCACGGCCGTGTCATTGACCACCTTGAGGAAGGGCACGACACCCTGGCTCTGGCCGTTTGTGCCCTTGATCCAGGACCCCATGGCGCGCACGGGCGTCCAGTCGTTGCCCAGGCCACCGGCATACTTGGCAAGCAGCGCGTTTTCCTTGATGGCTTCGTAGATACCATCAAGGTCATCGGCCACCGTGGTCAGGTAGCAGGACGACAGCTGGCTGCGCAAGGTGCCGGAGTTGAACAGGGTCGGCGTCGAGCTCATGAAATCGAAGCTGGACAGCAGCTCGTAGAACTCGATGGCGCGCGCCTCGCGGTCGACCTCCTGCAGGGCCAGACCCATGGCCACACGCATGAAGAACGCCTGCGGCAGTTCGATGCGGCGCTTCTTCACGTGCAGGAAATAGCGGTCATACAGGGTCTGCAGACCCAGGTAGCTGAACTGCAGATCGCGCTCGGGCCTGAGCGCAGCGCCCAGGCGTTTCAGGTCAAAGCGCAGGAGCTCCTCGTTGAGCAGCTCGTTGTCCACGCCGGTCTTGATGAAACGGGGGAAGTACTCCGCATACTTCTCACCCATCTGCGACTGGTCGGCTTCCTCGCCGAGCACTTCCTTGCGGATCGTGTGCAGCAGCAGGCGTGCGGTCACGCGGGTGTAGTCGGGATCCTTCTCGATCAAGGCGCGGGCAGCCAGGATCGCGGCCTTGAAGACCTCATCGATCGGCATGCCGTCATACAGATCGCGGAAGGTCTGCTCAATGATCAGGTCTGCGTTGACGTGGTCACCCAGACCCTCGCAGGCCGACACAACAAGCGCGCGCAGGGTGGCCTCGTCCAGCGGTACCGAGCGGCCGTCCACGTTCACGTGCATGCGGGCACGCATCTCCTCGCGCTCCGCATCCTGCTGCGCGGCGCGGGCACGCGAGCGTTCCTCGCGGTACAGCACATAGGCACGTGCAACATTGTGTTCGCCGGCGCGCATGAGCGACAGCTCGACCTGGTCCTGCACATCTTCGATGTGGAACGTGCCGCCGGCGGGCTGGCGACGGATCAGCGCATTGACGACCATGTTCGTCAGCATCTCGACCTGCTCGCGCACGCGAGCGGAGGCTGCGCCCTGACCGCCGTTGACGGCCAGAAATGCCTTGGTCATGGCCACTGCGATCTTTGCCGGTTCGAATGGCACCACCGCACCATTGCGACGGATGATCTTGTAGTCGGCAAACGCCTGGCCGGACGCGGGAGTACCCGTGTCACCGGCCGCAGCACTGCCCAGAATGGCCGGGTTTGCGCTTGAACGCGCTTCGGTGGTTTGCAGACTCATTGCTTCTCCTCAGTCTTGTCTGGCAACTGAATGCCGGGTTCGCAAAGCCCGGGGAGAAAAAGACTCCCCGGGTCTTCACGAGACCCTGATTGTTCAAATCTTGCTCTTGGAAAGGATGTGCCTGAAACCCAGGCTCATCATGCTGCGCTTGGCTCCTTGCGGCAGAACCGCTCGCGGAGCCGCGGCTGGCGCGGGATCAACTGGACGGTCGAGTTCGGCGGGGCGGCTGCGCGAATTGCATGTGTACTGGCCGGGCCTGCTGTGTCCGTCGCTCGGGCCGTGTATTGCACGGTGCCAGACCGCCGGACTGCCGAATCACTACAACCATGGCTTCCACCCCTTCGAATCGGGCTTTGCTCCAACTCGGCACAACCTGCATTGTACGCCGTCGGGCACCGCCTCAACGAAGTTATAGACCACTATCGGTAGTGGCACAAGCGCGTTTCACAACTAAGCGTAGTGTTTCAGCGACCTCTCGCGGCCAAGCCAGAACTGGTGCGGCTCGCCGAACAAAAAGCCCCCAAAACCCGCTCCAGGACTTGATGTGCAGATGCAAACGACGCCCTGATCCGGTCCGCTCAGCGCCGCATTTCGGCTAGCGCCGGTCTCACCTCCACGGAAAACCCTGAGTCGCGCATGAACCGCATCCAGTCGAAGTACGGGCCCGGGTCGGTCTTTCTGCCCGGCGCGATCTCGGAGTGTCCCCGCACGAAGGCCAGAGGCAGCCGACGCCTGAGCCATCGTGCCAGGCGGGCACCTGCGGCGTACTGGCGCATCGTGAAGGGCTGATGATCCGTCCCCTCGAATTCAATACCCACCGAAAAGTCGTTGCAGCGCTCGCGCCGACCCTCGGCCGTGACCAGCGTAGACACGCCGGCATGCCAGGCGCGCCGATGGACGTCGACAAACTGCACGATGCGACCGTTGCGCCGCACGAAGAAGTGCGCAGAGACCTTCAGATCGGCGAGCTGCGCGAAGAACGGGTGGGCCGCCGGATCGATCCGGTTGGTGAAGAGCGCCTCGACTGCGGGACCGCCGAAACGGCCGGGCGGCAGGGAGATGTTGTGGATCACCAGCAGATCCACCGGCTGGCTGCCGCTGCGCTCATCGGCATTGGGCGACAGCACACGCCGTGCGCCGGGAAACCACCCATGCGCACTTCGACGCCGCGTGCCCGGCGCGCGCTTGATGCGCTGCACGAGTCTCACTTGATGCCCAGGCGCTGCAGCCGGTAGCGGAACTGCCGGAATGACAACCCAAGCAGCTCTGCCGCCTGCGTCCGGTTGTAGCGGGTCTTGAGCAAGGCCTGCTCGATCAGCTTGCGCTCGATCGCGTCCAGATGGGCCTCGAGATCGAGCGGGAATTCGACCGCCACCTCGGCTGCTCCTGCAGGTGCCGCGACGGCAGAAGGCGTATCACCGAGTCCAGCCGGGCTCGCCCCGGTGCCGCCATCGCTCTCGTCCAGCGGCGCGAGGCCGCGCGCTGCAAGCTGGATTGCCTCGCGATCGATCGCTGCGCCGTCAGACAGCGCCACCGCACGCTCGAGCACGTTCTCCAGTTCGCGCACGTTGCCCGGAAAGCGCAGGCCGGTCAGCGCAGATTGCGCAGACTCCATCAGCTTGACGCCCGAGGTGCCATGGCGCTCGGCAATGCGGGCCAGCAGGTGCCGCGCGAGCAGCGGAATATCCTCCGCGCGCTCGGCCAGTGGCGGCATCTTCAGCTCGATCACATTGAGCCGGTAGTACAGATCCTGGCGGAACGCACCTGCGGCCACCAGCTTCGCGAGATCCTTGTGCGTGGCCGAAATCAGGCGCACATCCACGGGTTCCTCGACAGTGGCGCCCACCTTGCGGACCTTGCGCTCTTGGATGGCGCGCAGCAGCTTGACCTGCATGGCGAGCGGCAGATCGGCGACCTCATCCAGCAGCAGCGTGCCGCCATTCGCGGCCTGGAAGAACCCGTCGCGGTCCTCATTTGCGCCCGTGAACGCGCCCTTGCGGTAGCCGAAGAACTCGGCCTCCATGAGGTGTTCCGGAATGGCGCCGCAGTTCACGGCAATGAAGGGCCCGCCAGCTCGCCCGCCCTGGGCGTGGATCGAGCGGGCGGCGAGCTCCTTGCCGCTGCCCGACGGACCGGAGATGGCCACCGGTGCCATGGTGCGTGCCAGCCGCGCGATCAGTTCGCGTACCTGGGCAATCGCCCGCGACTCACCCTGCAGGCTGGGTACGTCGGCACGCACGCCCTCGCGCGCTGGGCCCTTGTCCTCGCGCCGGGCCGCGGGCTTGAACACATTGCCGATCAGCTGCTTGAGCGTGGCAAATTCGATCGGCTTCTCGACATAGTCGAACGCACCCGCCTTCAGTGCGGCGACGGCCGTCTCGGCACTGCCGAAGGCGGTGATCACGGCCACCGGCAGACCGGCGGCACTGGCCAGCTCGACCACATCGACCCCTGTGCCGTCGGGCAGATTCATGTCGGTCAGCACCAGCGCAAAGCCCGGCTTGCCCAGCCAGCCCCGGGCCTCGGCCACCGAGCCGGCCGTCTCGCAGTCCAGGCCCATGCGCAGCAGCGACAGCGACAGGAGCTCGCGCAGGTCGGCTTCGTCATCCACCACGAGCACCTTGCCTGGGGTGTCGCGGTCCATACTGCTGCGTGTCATTCCTTGCTCCGTAGACGGATCACAAACATCTTCTGCGGCGTTTCCGCCCGTCCGCGCTCTTCGTAGGTGATTTGGGCGCGGTTGGCGACGCAATATTCGCGCGCAAGATACAGGCCCAGACCCGTACCGCTGCGCTCGGTGGTATGGAAGGGTTCGAACAGATGGGTTCGCACCTCCGGCGCGATCAGCGGACCGTCGTCGATCACCTGGATCTCCCCGAGGCCCGCGCGCAGCCGCACCAGGCGCACCGACACCTGGGAACGTGCATGTCGGCGGGCATTGCGCAGCAGATTGATGAGCGTCAGGCGCAGGTGCAGCGGATCGAACCACACCGTAAGACGCCCCTCCAACTGCACCTCGCCGATCGATGGCACCTCCAGAGATACGTCGCGCACCAGGGCCGCCACATCCACATCGGCCGGCTGCACGCGATCCACGCGGGTCACCGCCAGCACGTCCTCGATGATGTGGTTGATGCGCAGGGCATTGCTGCGCACGATTTCCACGAGCCGCGCATTGGCGCGCGAGGCAGTCAGCTCCGGATCCTGCGCCAGCAGTTCCGCAGCCTGGGTGATGGACGCGAGCGGATTGCGGATCTCATGCGCAATCGACCCGGACATCCGCCCCATGGCGGCCAGCTTGCTGCGCTGGGCACGCTCGGCCACGGCCTCCGCCGGCTCGATGAACGCCACCAGATCCGATTCATTCGACAGACCCCGTGCCACCTCGGTGACACGCACCAGAAGCACCGGCTCGCCCGGCACCTCGGCAAAGACGACAGCCTGGGCCTCTGCCGCGCCACTGCCCTGAACGCGCGACTGCTCTTCGATGCTGTGCAGCAAGGGGGCCAGGCTCTTGCGGGCGTCCAGCCGATCGCCCGGTTCCACCACGATGCCCATCGAGGTCAGCAGCTGCCGTGCGCTCGGACTGATGGCGCGCACCACGCGGCTGCGGTCAAACACGATGACTCCAGGTGCCAC
>DASSQC010000274.1:0-7207 GCA_035702705.1 Burkholderiaceae bacterium
GCTCTACGTGGCCCGCGATCCCCTCTATCGTGAGGTAGCCACACACGTGATTGATGTACAGGGCCGACCCCAGCAAACAACCACGAACATCATGCAGATCTTGTCTCAGCCTCCGCGATCATGAGTTCACAGCCGCTGGAAGTTCGCCTGGCAGGTCGATCGTATCCGCTGCATGTTGCCGTTGGCGTGTCGGGCGCATGGCGGGGCGCAGCCGCCGCCCGGGCTGCAACGACCCGAGTCGTCGTCACCAACCGCACGGTCGCTGCACTCTACCCACAGTTGGTTTCCGGCGAAGCCGTAGATCTCTGCGTCGAGCTCGAGGACGGTGAGCGTTTCAAGACCGCAGAGTCTCTAGACCGCATCTACTCGGCCATGCTGGCGGCACGATGTGACCGGAAATCCCTGATCGTTGCCGTCGGGGGCGGCGTCGTGGGCGACCTTGCGGGCTTCGCCGCAGCTACCTACATGCGCGGAATCCCGTTCATCCAAGTACCCACGACGCTGCTTGCCCAGGTGGATTCATCAATAGGTGGCAAGACCGCGATAAACCATCCCTTGGGCAAGAACATGATCGGGGCCTTCCACCAGCCACGCGAAGTGTTCATTGACCCGTTATTGCTCAATACGCTTCCAGGGCGTGAGTTGTCGGCTGGCTTTGCCGAGGTCATCAAGCATGCTCTGATCCGCGATGCGGCATATCTCGGCTGGCTTGAGGACCACGCGACACATCTCATGAATCGCGACCCCGTGCTGCTAACTGAAGCGATCCGACGGTCATGCGAGATCAAGGCAGCAATCGTCGAAGCGGATGAGTTCGAGACGGGTGATCGTGCGCTCCTCAATCTGGGGCATACCTTTGGGCATGCACTCGAAGCCGTGCTGGGATACGGCACCTGGCTGCATGGCGAGGCGGTAGGCTGCGGACTGGTGCTTGCGGCCGATATGTCGGCCCGCCTGGGGCTCATCGATGAGGCAGCTGTCGGGCGCGTCAAACGCATCGTTCGCGCATTCGGCTTGCCCGTGCAGGTGCCCGCTGCGGCGGCCACAGCGGATCTGGTCCAGGCCATGCTGCTGGACAAGAAGAACGAAGGCGGCACAGTGAGATTCATCCTCCTGAAGGCCCTGGGTGCTGGGGCTATCCGTCCCGAGTCGGTCGAGCTCGCAGGGCAGGTGATTGACGCGAACCGATGAGCACCGAGAGCCATCTC
The DNA here is from genome assembly GCA_035702705.1 of Burkholderiaceae bacterium. Taxonomy (GTDB): domain Bacteria; phylum Pseudomonadota; class Gammaproteobacteria; order Burkholderiales; family Burkholderiaceae_C; genus Piscinibacterium. Next base: position 1,209 of record DASSQC010000274.1, read on the forward strand.
GCCCCCTACGCTGCGCGCTCCAGCCAATCGCGTGGAAGGGTTCATGCCGAGCGTGATGATCCGGCGCGACCTGCCTTCCAGCGCGATCGAGATCGGATCGTCCACTGCACTGCCTTTCGACGGCTTGAATACAAGACCCAGGTCTTCCTGAACCACGAAGGCGACCTGTTTCGAACACGCCTGACGCACAGCATCGAGGTAGCACAGATCGGGCGCTCGCTCGCACGCCGACTGCGCCTGAACGAAGACCTCGTCGAGGCCATCAGTCTCGCTCACGATCTGGGACACACGCCGTTTGGCCATGCCGGGCAGGACGCGCTCAACGCTTGCATGAAGGATCATGGGGGCTTCGAGCACAACTTGCAGAGCCTGCGTGTAGTGGATGTGCTGGAGGAGCGATACGCCGCGTTTGACGGGCTCAACCTGAGCTACGAGACCCGAGAAGGGATCCTCAAGCATTGCTCGCGCCGCAATGCCGAGCAGCTCGGCGAACTCGGCCGCCGATTCATCGAGGGGGGCTCCCCGAGTCTCGAAGCACAGGTCGCCAACCTCGCCGACGAAATTGCGTACAACAACCATGACATTGATGACGGCCTTCGCAGTGGCTACATCACCTTGGACGATCTCGCCGACGTAAGCATCTGGGAGCGCCACGCATCGGCCATACGCAGCCAGTACCCAGGCTGCTCAGGACGCCGTCTGATCAGCGAGACCATCCGCAGGATGATCGGTGTTCAGGTGGATGATCTCACCGACGCGACGCTCAGTGCTATCGCAGAGGCCGGGATCGAGCATGTCGACCAGGCACGCGCACTCCACAAGCCGCTGGTGCAGTTTTCGGCGCCCATGCGCGAGGAACTGCAGGAGCTCAAGCAGTTTCTGTTCCGCAGGCTCTACAGGCACTATCTCGTCCAGCGCATGACCGACAAGGCGCGCCGGATCGTGACGCAGCTGTTCGAGGCCTTTGCCAATGAACCGCTGCTCCTTCCCCCGGCCTATCAGTTCGCGGACCGCAGCCGGCAGATCCGCAGCATCGCAGACTATGTGGCTGGCATGACGGATCGGTACGCCATGCGCGAGTTCCGCAAGATCTACTCTGCCAGTGAGCTGGAGCTGCGATGAAGAAATACGAAACCAAGCTGGAGCTCGATGCGAGCCTGCTCGAAGCGCAGACCGCGAGCCCCGAGGATGAAGAGGCCGCGGTCCTCGACGGTCCCGGAGTCGAGCAGTTCGTCGCATGTGACACGGCAAGTACGGCCGCACATGCCTTTTGGGACGAGGTCACGCGCGATCTGGAGCCCATGAAGCCGCGCATTCGCAGGCCGTTCGAACTGGACCCGGATCTCATCATCCGCAATGTGCGCCTCATCAAGCCGAAGCTGGTCGTGCGCCACATGCGAATGCGCAATACCGAGGTCATCCACCAGCTGGTCTTCAGCGCGCAACTTCAATCGGAACAGAGCGTCAATACAACTCGCTCGGCACGCACTGCCGAACGCCTGCGACGCCGTCTTCTCGATGCATCGATCCAGTTTCGCGAGGAGGCCTATCGCGGCAAGAACCCGGGCGACGACATTCGCTTCGGTTTCGAGTTCGACACGGTCATTCCTTGCGGCATCCGCCTGAGCTTCGACTACCTGGCGGCGCAGGTGGATTACCGCATCCAGAACATCGAGTCTCCCGGCTTGCGCATCGGTACCTGGCCCGCCGACTTCGTGGATGATCGCCTGATGGAAGAGCTGGCGCGCTGGCTGCTCGACCAGCCCCACGGGCTGGACATCACCAAGCTCGGCGGCCCGGATGACGACAGCACCGAGCTCGATCCATCGGGCGTCAAGGCCACACGAATGTTCGGCCACTGAGCCTGAGCGGGCGCCTACCGCGCCCGACCTGAAGCAATTTGCTGCAAAGCAGCAGCGCGGGCGTGTATATTGCGGCCACGCTCACAAGGCGGCTTTGAACCTCTTTTCTCCGGAAATCCTTACGTCAGGACACGCGAGATGGTGCAAAGCCGCCTTTTTTGTCCCCATGGTTATGCGTTTCCTGCATAACCCAATGAAAAACTGAACATAGAGCAGGATTGACCATGCACTCGCTCGACGCCCAGGCCGCTTCGCAAATCGCCGTGCCCACCCCCGCAGCGCCCACGCAGGCGCTGCTTGACGCCGCGGCGCAGCACGGCATGTACCGGGCAGACGCCGAAAAAGATGCCTGCGGCGTCGGCTTCGTGGCGCACATCAAGGGCCGCAAGACCCATGACATCGTGCAGCAGGGCCTGGCCATTCTGCGCAACCTGGATCACCGCGGTGCGGTGGGTGCAGATCCGCTCTGCGGCGACGGTGCGGGCATCATGATCCAGATCCCGCACGAGTTCTATGCGCAGGAAATGGCCCGGGTCGGTGTTGAGCTGCCTGCCCCCGGCGAGTACGGCGTGGGCATGATCTTCCTGCCCAAGGAAAGTGCTTCCCGGCTGGCATGTGAAGAAGCCCTGGAGCGTGCGGTGCGCGCCGAGGGTCAGACCGTCCTGGGCTGGCGCGATGTACCGGTGGATGAATCCATGCCGATGAGCCCGTTCGTGAAGGGCAAGGAGCCGGCGATTCGCCAGATCTTCATCGGCCGGGGCCAGGATGTGATGGTCACGGATGCCTTCGAGCGCAAGCTCTACGTGATCCGCAAGACCGCCAGCCACGCCATTCAGGCGCTCAAGCTCAAGCACGGCAAGGAGTACTTCGTGCCGTCGATGTCGGCGCGCACGATCGTCTACAAGGGCCTGCTGCTGGCCGACCAGGTCGGCATCTACTACAAGGATCTCGCCGATCCCCGCTGTGTGTCGGCACTGGCGCTGGTGCACCAGCGCTTCTCCACCAACACCTTTCCCGAGTGGCCGCTGGCCCACCCTTACCGCCTGATCGCGCACAACGGCGAGATCAACACGGTCAAGGGCAACTTCAACTGGCTGCGTGCCCGCGAAGGCGTGATGAAGTCCGCCGTGCTCGGCGACGACCTGAAGAAGCTCTACCCGATCGTCTATGAAGGCCAGAGCGACACCGCCACCTTCGACAACTGCCTCGAGCTGCTGCTCATGGCGGGCTATTCCATCGAGCACGCCGTGATGATGATGATCCCGGAGGCCTGGGAGCAGCACACCCTCATGGACAAGCAGCGCCGGGCCTTCTACGAGTACCACGCGGCCATGATGGAACCCTGGGACGGCCCGGCAGCGATCGCCTTCACGGACGGCCGCAAGATCGGCGCGACCCTGGACCGCAACGGCCTGCGTCCGGCGCGCTACTGCATCACCGATGACGACCTCGTCGTCATGGCGTCCGAATCGGGCGTGCTGCCCATTCCCGACACCAGAATCAAGAAGAAATGGCGCCTGCAGCCCGGCAAGATGTTCCTGATCGATCTGGAGCAGGGCCGGATCATCGACGACAAGGAACTCAAGGACCAGCTGGCCAACAGCAAGCCCTACAAGCAGTGGATCGACATGATCCGCGTCAAGCTTGACGAGGTGCCGCCCCAGCCCGATGACGGTCCGCGCACCGATGTGTCTCTGCTCGATACCCAGCAGGCCTTCGGCTACACGCAGGAGGACCTCAAGTTCCTGATGAACCCCATGGCCGTGGCCGGCGAAGAGGCCATCGGCTCGATGGGCAACGACTCGCCATTGCCGGTGCTGTCGGACAAGAACAAGAACCTCTACGCCTACTTCAAGCAGCTGTTCGCGCAGGTGACCAATCCGCCGATCGACCCGATCCGCGAGCAGCTCGTCATGTCGCTGGTCAGCTTCATCGGCCCGCGTCCGAACCTGCTGGACATCCACAACATCAACCCGCCCCTGCGTCTGGAGGTGGATCAGCCAGTGCTCGATTTCGAGGACATGGCCAAGATCCGCCACATCGAGACGCTCACGCGCGGCAAGTTCAAGAGCCACTATCTGGACATCACCTACCCGGTGCAGTGGGGCAAGGACGGCGTCGAGGCACGTCTGGCCTCGTTGTGCGCGCAGGCGGTCGACGCCGTACGCAGCGGCTACAACATCCTCGTCATCAGTGACCGCACGGTGCGCGCCGACCACGTCGCCATCCCGGCACTGCTGGCCACCAGTGCCATCCACCAGCATCTGATCAAGGAGGGGCTGCGTTCCTCCACCGGTCTGGTGGTCGAGACGGGCTCGGCGCGCGAGGTCCATCACTTCGCGCTGCTGGCGGGTTACGGTGCCGAGGCCGTGCATCCCTGGCTGGCCCTGCATACCCTGCTGGACATCAATGCCTGGGCGCGCGATCTGCCCGATGGCTTCTCGCCGGACAAGGCCATCAAGAACTACACCAAGGCCGTGGGCAAGGGCCTGCAGAAGGTCATGTCCAAGATGGGCATCTCGACCTACATGAGCTATTGCGGTGCGCAGATCTTCGAAGCCGTGGGCCTGTCCCGCGCCTTCGTGGACCGCTACTTCAAGGGCACCGCCACGCAGGTCGAAGGCATCGGCATCTTCGAGGTGGCCGAGGAAGCGCTGCGCATGCACAAGGCGGCCTTCAGCAACGACCCGGTGCTCGCCGAGATGCTCGAGGCCGGCGGCGAATATGCCTGGCGCGTCCGTGGCGAAGACCACATGTGGACGCCGGACGCCATCGCCAAGCTGCAGCATGCCACGCGTGCCAATGCCCAGGACAAGTACCGCGAGTACGCCGCGATCATCAATGACCAGTCGCGCCGCCACATGACCCTGCGCGGCCTGTTCGACTTCAAGTTCGACCAGTGCACGCCCATCCCGATCGACGAGGTCGAGCCCGCCCGCGAGATCGTCAAGCGCTTTGCCACGGGAGCCATGTCCCTGGGCTCCATCTCCACCGAGGCGCATGCCACCCTGGCCGTGGCCATGAACCGCATCGGCGGCAAGAGCAACACCGGCGAAGGCGGCGAGGATGAAGCGCGCTATCGCGCCGAGATGCGTGCCGGCAGCTCGCCCATCAAGGACGGCGACACGATGGCCAAGTGGCTGCCGCTGGCCGAGATGAAGGTCGACATGCCGCTGAAGACCGGCGACTCCCTGCGCAGCAAGATCAAGCAGGTGGCCTCCGGCCGCTTCGGTGTCACGGCCGAGTACCTGTCCAGCGCCGACCAGATCCAGATCAAGATGGCCCAGGGCGCCAAGCCGGGTGAAGGCGGCCAGCTGCCGGGCCACAAGGTCTCACCCTACATCGGCAAGCTGCGCTACTCGGTGCCCGGTGTCGGCCTGATCTCGCCGCCGCCGCACCACGACATCTATTCGATCGAAGACCTTGCCCAGCTGATCCACGATCTGAAGAACGCCAATCCGCGCGCCGGCATCTCCGTGAAGCTGGTCAGCGAGGTGGGCGTGGGCACCGTGGCTGCCGGCGTGGCCAAGTGCAAGGCCGATCACATCGTGATCGCCGGGCATGACGGCGGCACGGGGGCCTCGCCGGTGTCCTCCATCAAGCATGCCGGCACGCCCTGGGAACTGGGGCTGGCCGAGACGCAGCAGACCCTGGTGCTCAATCGCCTGCGCGGTCGCGTGGTGGTGCAGGCCGACGGTCAGATGAAGACCGGGCGCGACGTGGTCGTGGCGGCGCTGCTGGGCGCCGACGAGATGGGCTTTGCCACGGCGCCGCTGGTCACTGCCGGCTGCATCATGATGCGCAAGTGCCACCTGAACACCTGCCCGGTGGGGGTGGCCACGCAGGACCCGGTGCTGCGTGCCAAGTTCCAGGGCAAGCCCGAGTACGTCGTGAACTACTTCTTCTTCGTGGCCGAGGAGGTGCGCGAGCTCATGGCCAGGCTGGGCATTCGCAAGTTTGACGAGCTGATCGGCCGTGCGGACCTGCTGGATACCCGTCGCGGCATCGAGCACTGGAAGGCCCGCGGGCTCGACTTCTCGCGCATCTTCTACCGCCCCGAGCTGGGCGCCGACGTGCCGGTGCGCGCCACCGAGGCGCAGGACCATGGCCTGGAGAAGGCGCTGGACAACGTGCTGA
>DASSQC010000275.1:0-3038 GCA_035702705.1 Burkholderiaceae bacterium
ATCCATACAAGTACAGAGGGAGCATTCGGATGACAGGCTGGAACCCTACAGACAGACGCCGCACCCAGGTGCTGGGCGCCGCCCTGGCGGCCGTCCTGGGCCTGGGGGCCTGCAGCACGCCGCTGGTCGTGCCCAGCGGCAGCGGCATGCAGGCCGTCACCGTGCCGGAAGAGAACTACGCCGTGTTTGAAGTCGAGATCACCGAGCCCGGCACCTATGCCCTGCAGGTCATCGATCTCGACCCGCAGGCCTCGCAGCGCCGGGTGGCACGGGCGGCCAATCTCGCGCGTCTGGCCGGCGGGCTGGAGAGCGGGCTGGGTGGCGCCACGCGCGCGAGCATCGGCACCGACACCTTCGATGCCTTTGCCGGCGTGATCTGGTCGGTCTATGGCCGCAAGCCGGCGCCCACCTCGGCCGCTGCAGCGTCCGGGGCCGCAGCCCCCGCTGCAATGCCGGCCACGGCTGCAGCCCCTGCCCCTGCCGCTGCGCGCCCCGGCAGCGAACTCGGCACGCGCGTCATGCAGTCGCCCGAACGCCCGCTGTCCGAAACCGGCAAGCGCGCCCCGGAACGCGCCCGCCTGGAGCCGGGCCGCTACCTGATCCGCGTGGCCACCGGCTACGGCACCGTGCGCACCCCGACCGATCGGGTCGAGGTGGGCCTGCTGCGCCTGGCCGACAGCGGCAGCCTGCCCACGGGCGAGCGCATCAGCGCCGTGCCCCTGGCCCGCGCGGGCCGTCCACCGGCCGCTGCATCGCCGGCCCCGGCGCCGACCGCATCCGCCGGCACGGCCCCCAGTGCCGTGTCCAGCCCGACCCCCAACCCGACTGCCGCGCCGCAGCGCTGAGCCGCGCGCCTTCACCCCATGCCCGGCATTGCGTTTGCGCAGCACATCCTGACCGCAGGCATTGCACTCGCACTGGCCTATGCGGTGCTGGTGCTGGCGCAGCGCCACAACCGTGCGGCGCACCGCTGGCTGGCGCTGTTTCTGCTGTGCATGGCCTGCCTGGGGGCGAGCGAGTCCCTGGGCATGGGCGCGCGGGCCGATGCGGCCCTGCTGCGCTGGCAGGGCCTGCTCGCCTGGAGCGTGGTGACCCTGGCGCCGGCCTTGTTCATGTACATCCGGCACCTGCTCTCGGCCGCGCCCTGGCCGCGCTGGCAGGTGGCGCTGCACTTTGTGCCGGCCCTGATCATCGGCATGCCCCTGCTGCTGGTCTCGCTGACCCAGACGGATCCGGCCTTCTGGCGTGCCCATGCCCAGGCGGGTGCCGAAGCCGGCGTGCGGACCGGCGGTGCAATCAGCGCGCTGCTGGCGCTGCAGTGGGCGGGCTACGGCGTGGCGGCCTGGCTGCTGCTGCAGGACTACCGCCGCCGCCTGCTGCAGCAGTACTCCAATGTGGATCAGCGCCGCATGGGCTGGCTGGGCACGCTGATCGCCGGCCTGCCCGCACTCCTGCTGCTCTGGCTGCTGGCCCGGCTGGGCGGGCCGGAAGTGGCGCTCGTGATCGACACGCTCTACGTGCCGCTGGGCGTGGCGGTGCTTGCCACGCTGGCCCTGCGCCAGCCCGCGGTGCTGCTCGAGCCCATCGATCCCCAACCCCCCGCACCGAGCCGCCCGCCGCCAGTGCCCCCGCGCTTGGCCCATCGCCCGGGCGCGGTCTCGCCACCCGCGCCACCTGCGCCACCCGCACCGCCTGCACCGGAGCAGCCACTGCACAGCGCCACCGCCGCAGTGCAAGCGCGGCCTGAGGCACCGCCGCCCAGCGCGTCCGAGGGCGCACCGCCATCGCCAATCGCGGCCGCATCCGCCGAGCTTCCCCCTGCACGCCCCGACCCCGGGGCGTCTGCGCAGGTGCAGGCCGCGGCGGCAGATCGGGCCCTTGAACCCGAAGCGCAGGGCGCAAACGAGGCGCAGGCGCTCACCCCAGGCGTGACCCCCGCGCAAGCTGCCGAAGACGAAGCCCGCTGGGCCGCCCTGCAGGCGCGGCTGGAGGAGCTGCTCGCCATCGAGCGGCCCTACCTGGACAACGATCTCTCGCTCGGTGGCCTGGCGCAGATGCTGCAGACCAGCACGCACCACCTGAGCTTCGTGCTCAACCAGCGCCTGGGCATGAGCTTCTACGACCTGATCAACGAGCGCCGCGTGCGCGAGGTGCAGCGCTGCCTGCGCGACCCCGCCTACGCCCGCCAGAGCATCCTGGAGATTGCGCTGGACGCCGGCTTTGCCTCCAAGGCCACCTTCAATGCCGCCTTCAGGAAGCACGCCGGCACCACGCCCAGCGCCTGGCGCGCACAGACGGGGTCATGATTTTGGCCAATAGTGATTGTTATCTGATCGATAAAAAGCGGCTTTACGCTTGATCCATGAGCTTTTCAGGAATTTTCCGCTTGGTCGTAATTAGGGCCGAAATTGAATGATTGAATGACTGAACCCGACGCAGGCTGCGCGGCAGCGCAAGCCGGTCCGGGGTCGGGGTCGAGCCTTGTGCGGCGCGGGTCGAAGCCCGCACCGGCCGGGATCAGCGCGGCTTGAGCTGCTGCGTGGTCACCGCGTTGGCGTCGATCTTCTGCGGCGCAAGCCACCAGTCCAGCAGGCGGCCGGCGCTCCAGGCGGCGAGCTGGTCCTTCTGGTTCGGGTGGAACTGCCGCTCGATGGCGCCGCCCGAGAGCACGGCCTGCACGCGGTCCGGATCGCCCAGGTCGGCCACAAAGCGCATCGAGGCAAAGAACTCGACATCGCCGCTCATGAAACTGGTGCGGGCGCGCAGCAGGGTCTCGCCCGAGCCGCTCATCGGCTGCGCTGCCTGGCCGAAGGCATCGCGCTCCGGACCGCTGGGCCGCAGCAGGCTGAAGAAGGCGATGCGGTGCGTGTCGCCCCAGCGCCAGCGGCTCGTGTCGCCGCCGTACTGGGCGGACAGCTCGGTCTTGACGCGCGTGGCCGCACGGCGGATCAGGTCGGGCAGGGTTTCGCGCTGCGGCGTGCGCTGGTCATCGAACCAGGGCGAGTCCGGCGTTCGCACGAGGGCGTCGAAGCGCTGCT
>DASSQC010000276.1:0-2888 GCA_035702705.1 Burkholderiaceae bacterium
GTTGCCTTCGAGGCCGGCCGGGATGGTTTCTGGCTGGCGCGCTGGCTCAGGGCACGCGGCATCGAGGCGCACATTATCCACGCATCGAGTGTAGCGGTATCGCGTGAACACCGGCGCGCCAAGACCGACCGCCTCGACACCGATCTGCTCAAACGCGCCTTTCTCGGTTGGCTGCGCGGCGAACGCGGCCACTGCACAATGGCAGCGGTTCCCAGCCTGGCGGAGGAGGACGCCCGGCGGCCGAGCCGCGAGCGGGAAGCCTTGGTCGGCGAGCGCACCCGCATCGGCAACCGAGTAAAGAGCGCGTTGGCCCGGCTGGGCATCCGCGGGTTCAAGCCGGGTTTGCGCCAGGCGACCAAACGGCTCGAGCAACTGCGCACGCCCGAGGGCGTGCCGTTGCCGCCCCACACCCTGGCCGAACTGCGCCACGACCTGGCCCGGCTGGGTTTGATCAACGAACAAATCGGCGAGATCGAGGCCGCGCGCATCGAGCGGTTGCGGCAGCAACCCGATGCGGCTCACCATCCGATGATCCTGCTGCTGGCTCGGGTGGTCGGGATCGGCGTCGAAACGGCCGACATGCTGGTGCAGGAGGTCCTCTCGCGAAATCTCCGGGACCGACGTGCCGTAGCGCGCTATGGCGGGTTGACCGGATCACCCGAGGAAAGCGGCGCCCGCCGGCGAGAAAAGGCCTGGCCAGGGCGGGCAACGCCCGGGTCCGCCGCGGCATGCTGCAGCTCGCCTGGCGCTTTCTGATGTTCCAAAAGGACAGCGCGCTGGCGCAATGGTATCGGGCGCGCACCGCCGACGCGCGCGGCGCCACCCGCAAGACAATGATTGTCGCCTTGGCCCGCAAGCTGCTCGTCGCGCTGTGGAAACTCGTCACGACCGGCGAAGTGCTGCACGGTGTGGTGCTGCGCCCGGCGATGCAAGCGGCAATCTGAGCGGTTATCGAGCGAGATTGGGCGCGCCGTCGACACCCCGTCGCCGGGGCCGCTCATGAGGATCCGAGGCGGCGGTCACCCGAGGCAGGCATGGCTGCGACGCCGTCCTAGAGAATGGGCCTGCCGCCCCGGAGCTGCGCCACCGATGCGCATCACTGCATCATGGTCGAGGTCCCGCTGGACCTGCCGAATACAAGTGTGTAGCGCGCGCTCTCCCGCGCACCACGGCGAGCTCCCCTCGGATCGAAAAATCAGCCTTGACCGAATAACCCCCATACAAGCCTGATGGGGTGGATGGCCCCCTCACGGCATCTGTGTGCCAAGTTGGGCATGCAGCTCCAACAAAGGGGACCATCCATGACGCAGGTTACGACGATCGGGCTGGATTTGGCCAAGCGGGTTTTCCAGGTGCATGGGGTCGACGCCGCCGGAGCGGTGATGTTGCGCCGCCAACTCAAGCGCCGCCAGGTGGTGCCGTTTTTCACCAAGGTGCCGAGCTGTCTGATCGGCATGGAGGCGTGCGGCACAGCGCATCATTGGGGCCGCACGCTGCGGGCTCTCGGCCACGAGGTGCGGCTGATCCCGCCGGCTTACGCCAAGGCTTATGTGCGGCGGAACAAGACCGACCCGGCCGACGCCGAGGCGATCTGCGAGGCGGTGAGCCGGCCGTCGATGCGCTTTGTCCCAATCAAGAGCGAAGCCGACCAGGCGATGGCAGCGGTGCATCGGGTGCGCGAGCGGCTGATCGCGCAGCGCACTCAGACGATCAACATGCTGCGCGGACAGATGGCAGAGTTCGGGGTGGTTGCCGCCAAAGGCCCGCAGCATGTCAAGGGACTGGTGGCCGAGCTAGTCGAGCCGGAGAGCGTGCCCGAACCGCTGCGCCAGGTTTTGTTGGGGCTGGTCCGGCTCCTGACGGCGCTGCGGGAGCAGATCACGATGCTGGACAAACAGATCCTGGCCTGGCATCGGGCCAACCCGTGCAGCCGCCGGCTGAGCGGGATCGACGGCTTTGGCCCGATCCTCTCGAGCGCTCTGGCGCTGCGGGTGCAAGAGCCGCAGCGCTTCGCCCGTGGCCGCGACCTGTCGGCCCCTGTTCATGCCAGGGGCAGGCTCTGGATCGGCCTGGTACCCAAGCAGAACTCCTCGGGCGGCAAGATCCGACTGGGGGCGATCAGCAAGAAGGGCGATGTCTATCTGCGCCGATTGCTGATCAACGGCGCCCAGGCGGTGCTCAACAGCAAACGGGCCAAGGACGACCCTTGGATCGGACGGTTGCTGCAGACTAAACCGCGCCTGGTGGCTGCGGTCGCGCTCGCCAACAAGATGGCGCGCGTCGCCTGGGCCGTGATGGTGCGCGGAACCGACTTCCGGCGCGCCCCGGCCGCCGTCTAAGCGGCCCGGCCGGATCGCATCGGCGGACTTGCCAAGGAGAAGGTGCATACGGGTGTCGATCGTCGACCGACAAGGCGGGAAAGATCTGGCGAGGGCATGGGACCTTGATCCCGAGAGCCTGATCGAGACTCCCACCTTACGGTTCCCACCTGGGCCAGCGGTCATCCGACCGCACCACAAAGCCCGGACACATGACCGCAAACGACTTCGCGCACACCCAACACAGTTTCTTCTTGCGAGCCAGGGGCCATCCACACATGCCCCCGCGAAGGCGGGGGGCACCAGCTTTGGTGCCTATGTCGAGCAGTTCCTGGTGCCGACCTTGAGCCCTGGCGATGTCGTCGTCATGGACAATCTGGGTAGCCACAAGGCCAAGACGGTGCGCCGCCTGATCCGCGCCGCCGGCGCCAAGCTGTTCTTTCTGCCGCGATACTCGCCCGATCTCAATCCGATCGAGCAGGTCTTTGCCAAACTCAAGACCCTGCTGCGCAAAACCGACCCGCGCACGATCGAGGACACCTGGCGCAACATCGGCGACCTCCTCGGCCG
>DASSQC010000277.1:0-5110 GCA_035702705.1 Burkholderiaceae bacterium
AACCACCAGAATGCCGAGGCCACCAATGCGATGCTGGAAGGCCTGCTCGGCAACGCCCTCGATGCCCGCCTGATCGACGATGCGGTGATTGCACAGAGCGCCGCCCAGGCCGGCGAACTGTGGGCACAGCGCGAATCCATCAGCGAGGCGCAAGCCGCAGAAGGCAAGAACATCAAGCATGACATCTCGGTGCCGATCTCCCGCATCGCAGAGTTCGTTCGCGAAACCAACGCGCAGCTTGCGCAGCGCTTTCCCGGCGTGCGCATGGTGGTCTTCGGCCATCTGGGTGATGGCAACCTGCACTACAACGTGTCTGCACCCGGCTTCGGCTCGGGGCTGGATGACGGCGGCTTCATCGCCCGGCAGCCCGAGGTCTACGAGACGGTGCACGATCAGGTACATCGCTTCGGCGGCAGCATCTCCGCCGAACACGGCATCGGCCAGCTCAAGCGAGAAGAGCTTGTGCGCTACAAGAGCCCCGTGGAGCTCGCGCTCATGCGTCAGGTCAAGCGGGCACTCGACCCGAACAATCGCATGAACCCCGGCAAGGTGCTGGCCTGATCCTCAGTAAACGAGGGTCCGCCAGCGCAGATCGGCCGCGCGGGCCATGAACTGCACGGCACCACCATGGCCGCTGCACTCCTCAATCAGCGGCTGGCCGTCCAGACCCTGCGCCCGCAGGGCATCTGTGCAGACGTAGAAGCGGGCCCCGAAGGATGCTGCCTCGCGCATCGCATCCATGATGGACTTGTCGAAGCGCTCCGAAGCGCGCAGGCTGGCAGCTACGCCGGGCACGAGCAGATGCACACTGCGGGCGGTGAAGTACATCTCGACGGGCAGGTCCATCGCGCCTGCCGCGGCTGCGTGAAAGAACGGGGTCGCCAAACGCTGCGGTGTGGCTGGATCGGCAGCCCAGAGCAGAATCGCCACGCCGTCGGCTGCATGCTCGACAAAGCCCATCAGTCGCCTCGCCCCGCCTCGTCCAGCCGGTTCAACCACGCGTATTCGCGCATTGCGGGCTCAACGGCCGGCCCATTGACCAACTCGGCGCAATCGCCATCCCAGCGCGTGAGCTGGATACGCGCGAGCCAGCCCTCGCCATACGGGTCCTGATGAACGCGCTCCGGCTGCTCCTCGAGGATCGGATTGCGGTCGATCACCACGCCGCTCACGGGCGACTTGACCGACACGATGGACTTCGCAAGCTCGACCACTGCCAACGACTGGCCCTGCGCAAGCTCCGTACCTGCATTCTTCACCCGACACATGTAGATCTCGCCGGACTGGCGGATCCCCATGGCAGTGATGCCTACACGCGCGATGCCAGGCGGCTCAAGCGCAACCCAGAGCTGGTGCCCGGCATGAAACCAGAGATGCTCAGGAAACGAGCAGCCTGCAAGGTTCATCGTGAAACGGGGCGCACCAGCGCCCAGATCAGTGACCAATGGAAATGGCGGAGGGGAATGGGAGTCGAACCCACCCGGCGACGCGTGGCGTCACCCACCGGGTTTGAAGCCCGGCCGACCCACCAGGATCGTTTCCCCTCCGCTGAAAAGATGTGGCCGCTCATGCCAGAGCGTCCTCGCCCATGAAGAGCCGGCAACCCTTGCGCAAGCGGTGCACATCGCCAACACGCTGCAGCATACCGATGCGATCGAGATATTCCAGAATCTGGATCGCACGCTTTCGACCCAAGCCGGTGGCATCCCGAAAACTGGCGGCGCTTACCTCGGCATTCCGGGCAGCGATGTCGCGCACGATTTGCGCGAGCTGCGCCATGGTCGGTGCCGGATAGAACAGGTCCTTGACCACTTGATGCAGTTCACCGCGCTGTGCCAGACGACTGAGCGTCGTTCGGATGATGACCTCGTTCTCGCCACCATCCCGCGCCAGATCACGGGCCCAGGCCCCTTCGAAGCCCGCAGCCTCCAGCGCCGGGCCAAGCTTCTGGCGGAGGCGCTCCTCGGAGGCTGACAACTTCACTGCATGTGCAGGCAGATGCGCACAGGCGCCCAGCACACCCAGGCGCTCCTGCGCCCTGAGCGCCGAAATCCACGCACGAAACACGGGATCCGGCAGGCGGGGAAGCGACAAACGCCGCAGCCGCGCCAGATCGGGCCCAAGCTCGTCCGGATGCTTCTGGTGGAACGCATCGAGCGCAGCGAGTATGGCGTCTTGCGCAGCCTGTGCATGCACCGTTGAGGCCAGCCAGCCTGTGGCCTCGACAGCACCCTCTGGCGGCGCTGGCGTATTCCGCAGGCCCTGAGCCGTGGCAAAGCGCTGCAGATCCAGACCGGCTGGCGACTCTGCGAGCACCCCCGCAAGCCGCTGTTCGACGCAAGGTTCGGCCAACGCCTTGAGCTCGGCCAGGCGCTGCGCCGTGCGCCGATAGCGCACAGGGCCGAACGGATCGAGTACACGGCCGCCCGCAATCGTTCGACTCGCGGATGCATCACGCAGCACGACGCGGTCACCATGCCAGGCGCCCACAGGCTCATGCAGAACGATCTGCACACATGCGGTTTCGCCAGGCTTCAGGCTGTCGGCATCCAGCACCGCGACACTGCCCATCACGCTGGCCGAGCCAAGATGGACATGGACCGGGGTGCCGGTCTTGAGCGCACGCGGCTCGTCGCTCCACAGAGTCAATTCCGTATCGATCCGGTCGGTGCTCAGTGCGGCAGCAGCCTCGGTGATCCATTGACCGCGCCGCACGGCATCGCGCGCCAGACCGGCCAGGCCGAGTGCACAGCGCTGTCCCCGGACAGCCACCTCGGCCTCCCGGTTCTGGGCATGGATGCTGCGTACGCGAAGCCGCTGCTCCGTCGCATCGGGAACAAGCACCAGCTCATCGCCGACCCTGACCTCGCCTGCGTGCACCGTGCCAGTCACGACCGTACCCACCCCATCGAGGGTGAACGCCCGATCGATCGCGAGCCGAAAGACCCGCGCCTGATCGGCGTGTGGTGGCCTGACCGTCGAGTGCCGAGCTGCGATGACGTGCAGATAATCTCGCAGCGCCGCCATGCCCTGCCCGGTTGTTGCGCTCACGGCGAAGCAAGGCGCTCCTGCAACTGGCGTGCGCGCGAGCAGCGCTTGCACATCCTGCTTTACGGCTTCGAGGCGGTCGGCATCCACTCGATCCGCCTTGGTCAGCACAACCGTCAATTCGCGCAAGCCCATCAAGGACAGCACCGCCAGATGCTCACGAGTCTGCGGCATGACACCATCGTCTGCTGCTACCAGCAGCAGACCATGGTCAATGCCTGTGGCACCCGCGAGCATGGTGTGCACAAGACGCTCATGACCCGGCACATCGACAAAGCCGATGCGCTCACCGCCCGGCACGTCCATGAAGGCATAACCGAGCTCGATGCTGATGCCTCGGCGCTTCTCCTCGGGCAGCCGATCGGTATCGACACCCGTCAGCGCACGGACGAGGGTCGTCTTGCCGTGGTCGATGTGCCCGGCCGTACCGACGATCACGCCACTGCCTCCCGCAGCAGCGCAAGCTGATCGGTGAGCAGCTCGGCGCGCTCCAGACAACGCAGATCGAGCCACAGGCGGTCATCGGCAATCCGGCCAATGACCGGCAGTGGCAAGCGGCGGAGTGCGTCGGCCAGGGCATCCAGCGCACGTCCGCGACCGGACCGCGCCACCGGCGAGATCGCGAGCGCAGCAGAAGGCAGGCGCTCCACAGGCAGGGACCCTGAGCCGATCTGACCCAGGGTGCATTGAACGTCCACGGCGAATCGAGGTGCGAGGGCCTCCCGTACGGTGGGGACAATCTGCTGCGCCACGGCCAGGATGTCATCCTGGCTGCGCGTCAGCAGGCGCAGCGTGGGCAGGTCGCGTGCAAGACGTTCCGGGCGCAGGTAAAGACGCAGCGTGGCCTCCAGCGCCGCAAGCGGCAGCTTGGACAGACGCAATGCACGCTTGAGAGGAACTTTGCGGATGGCCGAGATGGCCTGCTTGCGTCCGACGATCAGGCCGGCCTGCGGACCGCCGAGCAGCTTGTCGCCGCTGAACGTGACCACATCGCAGCCGGCGGCCAGCTTTTCCTGCGGCGTCGGTTCACGCGGCAAGCCATATGCGGCCAGGTCGATCAGGGAGCCTGCTCCGAGATCGCTGGCCAGGGGCACGCCATGGCGCTGCGCCATTTCGGCCAGTTGCCCCTCATCCACGGCTGCCGTGAATCCCTGGACCATGTAGTTGCTGGTATGCACCTTCATGAGCAAGGCGGTGTTGGGGGTGATCGCTCGCTCGTAATCGTGAGGGTGGGTTCTGTTGGTCGTACCCACCTCGACCAGCTTCGCGCCGGCTGCAGCCATGACATCGGGCATGCGGAATGCGCCGCCGATCTCCACCAGCTCCCCACGCGAGACAATGACCTCGCGACCACGACCCAGCGCAGCGATGGTCAGAAGCACCGCCGCAGCATTGTTATTGACGACGGTTGCGGCCTCGGCACCGGTGATCTCGCAGATCAGTTCCTCGATCAGGCTGTCGCGGTCACCGCGACCGCCTGCCGACAGGTCGTATTCCAGGTTGTTGGGGCCGGCCATCATGCGCAGCAGGTGCTCCAGGGCTGGCTCTGCCAGCAGCGCCCGGCCAAGATTGGTATGGATCACCGTACCCGTCAGATTGAGCACTGCACGCATGCGGGGTGCCAGCCGGGCCTGCACCGCATCGGCGACACGGTTTGCCAAGCTGGCAGGCTGCACCTCGTCCGTGGTGAGCTCACCGGCGAGCGCCGCAGCGCGCACATGATCAAGCACTTCGCGGCAGCATCGCGAAACGAGCGTGTGTCCATGCTCGGCAAGCAGCGCTGCCACAACCGACTGCTTGAGCAGCCGGTCGACGGAGGGCAGGTCCTTGGCACTGGCCTTGGCCGCCTGGGAACCGTGCACGACGGATTCTTCAGGCGTGCTCATCAGTGCGCCCCGGGATCTGGCGGTGCCGTGCTTGGCGCGTCGACTGCGTCGTCCGCGAAGAACAGATAGGGGTTCACGCCATTGCGGCGCATGCCCTGATCACCCACCAGGAGATCCAGAGTGAGCGAGGCCAGATCGTCGGCCACCGGCTCGACATGCGCATCCTTGGCCATGTG
>DASSQC010000278.1:0-6001 GCA_035702705.1 Burkholderiaceae bacterium
GAGCTACACCCTCTCCAAGGCCGGCCTGCAGGCGGCCACGGTCATGCTGGCGCAGGCGCTGGCCCCGCGGGTGCGCGTCATCGGCGTGGCCCCCGGCCTGACGCTGCCCAGCTATCTGCAAAAGGATGCCAAGGACTTCGAGCGCGGCCAGAAGCTGAGCCTGACCGGCAAATCCAGCAGCGCCGCCGATGTGGCGGCCACGGTGCTGTTTGCCGCGCAGAACCAGTCCATGACCGGCAATGTGATCCTCGTCGACGGCGGCCAGCACCTGATGGGCCTGCAACGCGACGTGAGTTTCCTCTGACCGGTTTCACACCCACCCCGACCGATGCGCCGAATCTTCCTCGACCGCCTGCGCGTGCAGGCCTCCATCGGCATCCTGCCGCATGAACTCGAAAGCAAGCAGCCGCTGCTGATCAGCGCCGAGGTGCGCATGCACGACGCGCCGCTCGTGCCGGCGCATGACGATGTACGCGAGGTCCTGGATTACCGCCGCGTGCGCCAGATCGCGCTCGATGAAGTGAATGCCGGACACATCAACATGCTCGAGAGCCTGGCCGGCCGCATCGCCCAGCATGTGCTGGCCCTGCCTGGGGTGAGCGCCGTGGTGGTGCGGGTGGACAAGCCGAACATCTTCCCGGACTGCGACGGCGTGGCCGTGGAAGTCTCCGGAACCCGCCCGGCCGCCTAAAATCACGGGTTTTGGCGCGCCCGGCCGGTGCTGCGCCGCATTCGCCAGAGCCCGCCCATGAACGCCCCACTGCCCGAGGGACTGACCCTCAACGCCGCTGCGCCGGACGCCGCCGCCCAGGCCCAGCGCGAGCGCAAGATCGCCTACGAGAACAACAAGCTCGAAAAGCGCCTGCATCGCCTGGTGGGCAAGGCGATCGACGACTTCAACATGATCGAGGAGGGCGACCGCGTCATGGTCTGCCTGTCCGGCGGCAAGGACAGCTACGCCATGCTGGACATCCTCATGACCCTGCAGCGCCGGGCACCGATCCGCTTCGAGCTGGTGGCGGTCAATCTGGACCAGAAGCAGCCGGGCTTCCCGGACCACATCCTGCCCGAATACTTCCAGAAGCTCGGCGTGCCCTTCCACATCGAGACCCAGGACACCTACTCGATCGTCAAGCGCAACATCCCCGAGGGCAAGACCCTGTGCAGCCTGTGCTCGCGCCTGCGCCGCGGCATCCTGTACCGCGTGGCCGGTGAGCTGAAGTGCACCAAGATCGCCCTGGGCCACCACCGTGACGACATCCTCGCCACGACCTTCCTGAACATGTTCTACGGCGGGCGCCTGAAGGGCATGCCACCCAAGCTCGTGAGCGACGACGGCAGGAACATCGTGATCCGGCCGCTGGCCTACGTGGCCGAGAGCGACCTGATCCGCAACGCCGAGATCAAGCAGTACCCGATCATTCCCTGCAACCTCTGCGGCAGCCAGGAAAATCTGAAGCGCCGCGAGATGATCAACATGATCCGCGCCTGGGAGAAGAGCCACCCCGGCCGCGTGGACAACGCCTTCAATGCCCTGTCGCGGATCACCCTGTCGCACATGCTCGATCCGACGCACTACGACTTCAAGAACCTCAAGGCCACGGGCAGCCCGTTTGCGGGCGGCGACATCGCCTTCGACGACGAGCCCTGTGCCGACCCGGCCGAGGGCCAGGTGATCTCGATCACCCGTTTCGACGACTGAGCGGCTGCGAATCCGAGCTACTGGCGTGCGCTGCGCACGTTGGCCGGCAGCGCGGTCGGATAGTTGGCGCGGAAGGGGTTGATGTCCAGCCCGCCGCGGCGCGTGTAGCGCGCATAGACCGCCAGCTTGGTGGGGCGGCACTGGCGCAGGATGTCCATGAAGATCCGCTCCACGCACTGCTCATGGAATTCGTTGTGATTGCGAAAGCTCACGATGTACTTGAGCAGGCCAGCCTCGTCGATGGGATGGCCGTAGTAGCGAATCTGCACGCTGCCCCAGTCCGGCTGGCTGGTCACCAGGCAATTGCTCTTGAGCAGGTGACTGACAACCAGATCGTCGGTGGGTGACTCGTCGGTATTGACGCGCAGCAGGGACGGATCGGGCGTGTAGGTGTCGCAATCCACATCGAGCCGGTCCAGCAGGCGGCCTTCGAGTTCCTGCACGCGCTCGCCGGCAAAGCCCTCCTGCTCGATCAGCCGGATACCCACGCTCGCCCCCGCGGCTTCGCTCAGGTCATGCACGAGCAGCGCGCGCACGGCGTCCAGATTGGCCAGCCGCGTGTTGTTGAAGCTGTTCAGGTAGAGCTTGAAGCTCTTGCTCTCGATGATGTTCGGGCTCTCGGCCGGCACCGTGCATTGCAGCAGCGCCACCTGCGGCTTGCCTTTGAGGTTGAGCCAGGACAGCTCGTAGGCGTTCCAGATGTCTGCGCCGAAAAAGGGCAGCGTGCCGCCCACGCCGATTTCATCGCGCTTGGTGCTGCGGGCGATCGGAAAGAGCAGGCTGGCGTCGTAGTGATCGACGTAGCTGCTGCTCTTGCCCAGCTGGGACTGCTCAGGGGAATTGCTTGGGGATGCCATGGCGCGATTTTCGCCGATGCGCCCTGCGGCCTTCTGGCTCAGCTATTGGCCACACCGTGGGGCACATGGCCTGTGGGTACCGCCTCGGCCGCGCCCACGCAGTGGCGGGTCTGGTCATCGAAGAAAAAGTCCGGCTCGAACTCGCGCAGGAAGTCCCGCTTCTCCAGCCCGCCGAGGAACATGGCCTGATCCACCGTGATGTTCCAGGCCATCAAGGTGCGGATGGCGCGCTCGTGGGCCGGTGCGCTGCGTGCCGTCACCAGCGCCGTGCGGATGCGCAGCGGCACATCCTGCCCGGCCACGGTCTGCAGGCGATGCAGGGCGGCGAGCAGCGGCGCAAAGGGGCCGGGCGGCAGGGGCTTGCTCGCGCGCTCGGTCTCGTGTGCGGTGAAGGCCTGCAGGCCATCGCTCTTGAAGACGCGCTCCGCTTCGTCAGAGAACAGCACGGCGTCACCGTCGAAGGCGATGCGGATCTCGTTGGGATGGCTCTCGGCCTCCTTGCGCGAGTTCGGGAACACCCGCGCGGCGGGAAAGCCGGCTTCCAGGGCGGCGCGCACGTCATCGTCGCTGGCCGACAGGAACAGGTTCGCCTTCAGTGGCCGCAGATACTTGTAGGGCGTTTCGCCGCGGGTGAACACACCGCGCTCGATGGCCAGGCCCGCGGCCTTGGCGCTATGGAACATGCGCAGGCCGGACACCGGATCGTTGCGCGAGAGGATCACCACCTCGACACGCTGTCCGGCCGCAGTGTTGAAGGCCAGCAGCTTGCGCACCAGCGGCATGGCCACCCCGGGCGGCGCCGGCACATGCTCGCGCTCGCGCTGCAAGGCGACGTAGGCGGCCTCGCCCTGCGCCTCGTAGACGCGGTTCTCGTCCTCGAAGTCGAACAGGGCACGGCTGGAGACGGCCACCACGAGCTTGTCTTCAAGCGTGACGCCCATGACGCTATTTCCGTCCGGCGTCGACGGCGAGCGTCAGCTTCACATCGATGCCAAAGCGCTGCGCCGGGCACTTGGCCTGGGCCAGAAAGGCGCTCACGTTCGGCACGAAGAGCATGGCATCGGCGGCATCCATGCCCTGCTGCCCGACCAGGCGCACATTGGCGAGCTTGCCGTCGGGCTGCAGACGCACCCGCAGGTCCAGCGTGCCCTTCATCGCGCGTGGCGGCTCGGTCTCCGGATACTGAAGCACGGCATCGCCCAGCTCGCACACCACCTTGCGCGGCTGCTTGGCGACGACCAGATCCAGCTCGATCTGGCTGGCCTGTGCATGCGGGGCCAGCATCGCAACGATCAGCAGGGCGCAAGCGGGCAGAGCACGGAACGGGAGCATGGGGTTCAGCGCAGAAAGAGGCGATAGGCCGGATTATCGGTCTCGTCCCAGTGCCGGTAGCCGAGATTCTTCAAGAAGCTTTGCAACTCCTTCTTCTCGTGCCGGGGCACCTGCAGGCCGACGAGGATGCGGCCGTAATCCGCGCCCTGGTTGCGGTAGTGGAAGAGACTGATGTTCCAGTCCGGATGCAGGGCGTTGAGGAACTTCATCAATGCGCCCGGCCGCTCCGGGAATTCGAAGCGGTAGAGCAGCTCGTCCTGCGCCAGCGCCGAACGCCCACCCACCAGATGCCGCACATGGGTCTTGGCCAGTTCGTTGTCTGTCAGGTCGATGTTGGCGAAGCCGGCCTTCTTGAACGCCCGCGAGATGGCGGCGCTCTCGTCGCGCCTTGCGATCGACAGGCCCACAAACACGTGCGCCTCATTGGCGTCGCTGATGCGGTAGTTGAACTCCGTCACATTGCGGGGGCCGACGGCCTCGCAGAAGCGCTTGAAGGCACCGCGCTCCTCGGGCAGGGTCACGGCAAACACGGCCTCCCGCGCCTCGCCGACTTCGGCACGCTCCGCCACAAAGCGCAGACGGTCGAAGTTCATGTTGGCGCCACAGGCGATGGCCACCAGGGTCTTGCCGCGCGCGCGGTGCTGCTCGACCCACTTCTTGGCCCCGGCCACGGCCAGCGCGCCGGCAGGCTCGAGCACGCTGCGGGTGTCGGTGAACACATCCTTGATGGCGGCGCAGACTTCGTCCGTGTTCACGCGCACGAACTCGTCCACGTACTTCTGCGTGAGGCGGAAGGTCTCGCCACCCACGAGCTTCACCGCGGTGCCGTCGGAGAACAGGCCCACATCCTGCAGCTGCACCCGCTTGCCTGCGGCCACGCTCTGCACCATGGCGTCGCTGTCCTCGGTCTGCACGCCGATGATCTTCACCTCGGGGCGTACCTGCTTGATGTAGGCCGCCACACCGGCAATCAGTCCGCCACCGCCGATGGCGACGAACACCGCATCCAGCGGCCCCTGGTGCTGCCGCAGGATCTCCATGCCCACGGTGCCCTGGCCGGCAATCACGTCCGGGTCGTCGAAGGGATGGACGAAGGTGAGCTTGTGCTTCTTCTCCAGCATGACCGCATGCTGGTAGGCATCGGAATAGGAATCGCCATGCAGCACCACCTCTGCACCACGGGCCTTGACGGCATCGATCTTGACCTGCGGTGTGGTCACCGGCATCACGATCACCGCCTTGCAGCCCAGGCGCTGCGCGCCCAGGGCCACGCCCTGGGCATGGTTGCCCGCACTGGCGGCAATCACGCCTCGCTTCAGGCTGGCAGGCGGCAGATGCGCCATCTTGTTGTAGGCCCCGCGCAGCTTGAAGCTGAAGACGGGCTGCTGGTCCTCGCGCTTGAAGTAGACCTGATTGCCCAGGCGGGTCGAGAGCTGCGGCGCGGGGTCGAGGGGCGACTCGATCGCGACGTCATAGACGCGTGCCGTGAGAATCTTCTTGAGATAGTCCTGACCCATGGTGTGCGCGCGCTCCCCCGCCGAGCCTGTGCTTTGCAGCAAGTGTATTGGGCGGGCAGTGCCACAATCCTTCCGGCATTTGCTGCATCCCCCTCTCGCTCCGCTCGCCTGCCCGCATGGACGCCTTCGTACAGTGGTTGATGAACACCTTTGCGCTGCCCCAGTTCGGGCTGACGATGGTGTTCATGGTCGCCTTTGTCTCGGCGACGCTGCTGCCCATGGGCAGCGAGCCGGTGGTGTTCGGCTACATCAAGCTCAACCCCGACCAGTTCTGGCTCTGCGTCCTGGTGGCCACGGTCGCCAATACCGCGGGCGGGATGGTGAATTACCTGCTGGGCCGGGGCGCGCACCGGGTGGTGGCGCAGCGCATGTCAGGCGACGGGCAGCACGCACGGGCGCTGGCCTGGCTGCAGCGCCTGGGTCCGAAGGCGATGTTCTTCAGCTTTCTGCCGGCCGTGGGCGACCCGCTGACGGCCGTCGGCGGCTGGCTGCGCATGCCCTGGCTGCCCTGCCTGCTCTGGATGAGCGCCGGCAAGTTCACGCGCTACGTGCTCATGACCGTGGCGCTGCTCTGGGTGCCTGACGGGGTGTGG
>DASSQC010000279.1:0-5717 GCA_035702705.1 Burkholderiaceae bacterium
ATAGACGCATCAGGAAGCTTTCCGCTTGCTATGAATACCTCTTCGGCCGATCACTAGCCATAGAGAATGCGGCCGTAATTGAACTATTTTTGGCGGACAAGCACCCGCCCTCCCCGGGCAGGCGCATTGATCTGCACCACGCGGTGGCTCAAATCCAGCCGCTCACCGGTCAGCAGATCAAGATAGCGGCCTCGCACACGATCAGGAACATTCAGCGCAACAGCGCGCTCGGTCTCAGCGTTGTTGAGCAGGACGATCGCATGTTCGTCGCCTAGAGCACGATGCAGTACGACAACCCGCTCATCCAGGAAAAGCGGCGCATCGATCGACCCCCGACGCACCACCGCATGCTGATTACGAAGCGCCGTCAGCTTCCGAAACCACGCGAGCATGTCTTCATCCGGCTGGCCACCGAGATCGGCCCAAGGGTAGGTGGCTCGGTTGTAGGGGTCATCGCCCCCCGTCACGCTCACCTCATCACCGTAGTAGATGGCCGGTGAGCCCGGGAAGGTCATCTGCAGCAGCACGGCCAGCTTGTAGCGCTGCTTGGCCAGCGCGATGGTGTCCGGATTGCTGTCCTCATGCCAGCCCAGCACGTGCAGGCTGCGGGCCTGGTCATGGCTGGAAAGCAGGTTCATCAGCGCATAGAAGGCCTGCGGCGGATAGGCCTCGCGCATCAGTTCGATGTTCTGCCACAGCTCCTTGGCGTTGCCGCCTGCCGCGTACTCCAGCACGGCATTGCGGAAGATGTAGTTCATGGTGCTGTCGAACATGTCGCCCAGGAAGTACTTGGACGAGTCGAACCAGGTCTCGGCGATCGTGATGGCATCTGGCGTGTGGGCACGGATCGCGGCGCGCCATTCGCGCCAGAAGTCGTCGGGTACCCAGGGGGCAACATCCATGCGCCAGCCCGCTGCACCGAGGTCCAGCCACTGCTTCATGACGCTGTCGGGCTTGCGGTAGGCAAAGTCGCGCCAGGCCGGCGAGGCCTTGTCGAGTTCCGGCAGATCCGCCACACCCACCCAGCCCGTGTACTGCTTGTTGGGATCGGTCTGGGTTTCGTCAAATCGGTACCAGCTCGCATAGGGCGAGTCCTTGCGGATCTTGCCGCCCTCGAAGGCGCCGCGGCTGGCGTACTTGCCGAAACGGTCGAAGTAGATCGAGTCGCTGCCCGTGTGATTGAGCGAGGTGTCCGGGATGATGCGGATGCCGCGCCGGGCGGCCTCGCGGGTGAGCCGCGCGAAGTCCGCATTGGTGCCGAAGGCCGGGTCAACGCGCGTGTAGTCTGCGGTGTCGTACTTGTGGTTGCTGGATGCCTGGAAGACCGGCGTCATGTAGATCGCGTTCGCACCGAGGCTCTTGATGTAGTCGAGCTTTTCAATGATGCCGGCCAGGTCGCCACCAAAGAAGTCGTTGTTGAAGTGGGCGTCCGAACCATCCCCCGTACCCGGGCGAAATGGTTTGCTATTCCAGTTGGCGTGGAACTCGACATCCTTGTCGTGATAGCGGTCCTGGGTGCGGCCGCCACCGGGCCGTGGGTCGTTGCTGCGGTCGCCGTTGCGGAAGCGGTCCGGGAAGATGTAGTAGTAGACGGTGTCGGGCGCCCACTCGGGCACCTTGAAGTCGGCCGAGTACACGGTCTGGCGGAAGCGGCGCACGGTGCGTGTACTCGCCGGCTTGTCGGCCACAGCGCCGAGCCCGCCGCTGCCCTTCTCGCGGGTCCAGAAGACCGCCTGACTGTTGTTCTGATAGACGAACGTGGCATCACCGATCTGGACTTCGAACCAGTAGCCGTAGACACCGATCTGCTCGAAGCGATGGGTCACTTCCCAGCGCTCGCCGCTGCCGTCGGCGCGCCGCTGCATGGGCAGCCGCGCCAGGGTGCTGTACTCCAGCACTTCCTGGTTGCCCTCCAGTCGGCGGTTCTCGATGACCAGGGTGACACGATCCACGCCCTTGTCCGCAGCCAGGCTGTAACGGATGGGCGTGCCCGCCACCACGGCACCGAAGGGCTGCTTGAACTGCGGTGCGCGCGAGTCAAACTTCAGGCTCAGGGCCACCGGATGGCTGACCTGCTGCGCCGTCGGATCAGCAAAGGTCTTGGGGCCGATGCTGAAGTCCGGCTTGCCGTCGACGAAGGCCAGGCGCAGTGTGTGTTCCCCGGTGAACACCGCATTCAGATTGCCCGTGGCGCCAGCTGCGGGCTGCATCTGCGGATCGGCACCGAAGCTGGTCTTGGGCGACCAGGCCACATCGGCGAGCTTGAAGTCGTGCCGGCCGGTCACTTTGACGTTGAGGTAGTACGCGTCACAGCTCCAGCGGAACTGGAAGTCGTCCACTGCGGCCCAGTTGTTCATGGAGCCGCGCAGAAAGAGCACGGTGTCGCCAAGCGGCGCTTGCGCCGGACAGGATTCGATATCCAAGGTGGGCGTCCTCAGAGAAGGCGACATCGACAGGCGCAGACGGTAGACGCCGGAAAACTTGCGGCTGATCTCCTGGCCGCGCAGCGCAAGCACCGGGCTGCGGGCGGCACCGGCTGGCGCACCGAAATCCGCATCGGCGCTCCAGCCCTCGTCGCCGAGCTTGAAGCGGTGCTCACCCTGCAGGCTCGTGACGAGCTCATAGCGGTTGCAGGCCCAGGTGAATCGCTGCCGATCCACGGCATTCCAGCTGTTGAAGGTGCCTCGCAGGTAGAGGCTGCGTCCGCCCAGGGGATCCTTGCTGCAGACGGGCGCGTCCGCGAAGCCCGCCTGGGCGAATGTGGCTGCGCTGCTCAGGGCGAGCAACAGCGGCCCGACGCAGCGGGCCAGCAGGGCGATACGCATCACTGCACTCGCTTGAAGTTGCTGTAGCCCTCGGGCGTGACGAGCCGGGGCTTGAGGACCCAGGCGGTCTGCGGCGGCATCTTGACCTGGATCATCGAGGCCTGCAGCTGCACCACGCGGCCGCTGATCTGGTCGATCAGATTCTCGCCGTCCATGAGCTTGGAATTGCTGACCAGCACGGTGGTGTTGGCTTCGGTCAGAGCGGGATTGACCATGACCAGCACGGTATCGCCCGCCCGATCAGTGAAGCGTTCGTACGCAATCACGCCGCCACTGGCTTCTGCTGTCCGGAAGTCGCCCACACGCAGGGCGCGACTGGCCTTGCGGATGCCGATCAGCTGGCGGGTCCAGGCCAGGTCGGGATGCTTGGCCTCGACCCGATCCCAGCGCATCGGGCCGCGCATTTCCGGGTCATCACCGCCTTCCATGGCCACTTCGGTGCCGTAGTACAGATTCACGGCACCCGGCAGGGTGAACTGGATGACTTGCGCGAGCTTGCGCGCCTTGGCATCCGGCACCGTGGTGGCCAGCCGGAAGGTGTCATGGTTGTCCAGGTAGACCCAGCTCTTGAGCATGTGCTCATAGTCGGCATCACGCACCATGCGGTCGACCATGCGCGTGAAAGAGGGGCCGTCGAGCTCGCGGTTGGCCGCAGAGATCATGAGCTTGCGCAGACCGAAGTGCATCACGCCATCCACCGAGGGAAACCACTCGCGGGGGTAGTTCGGGATCTCGCCGACAACCAACGAGCCCGGCTTCTCAGCATGCGCCGCCTGCGTCAGCTCGCGCAGATAGTTGAAGCCGATGTCGAATGCCACATCAAGGCGCCACCCATCCACACCGTCGCGCAGGTAACTGCGCACAACAGAGTTTGGCGAGGCATAGACATGATCCCGTACGGGCTTGTGTTCCAGGTTCAGCTCAGGCAGGTTCTCCACATTCCACCAGCCGCGCACACCGCCCTTGAACTGCGAACCGAACACGAACCAGTTCCGGTAGGGACTCTTGGGGTTGGATTCCGCGTCCTTGAAGATCGGTGCATTCCGGCCCATGTGGTTGAACACGCCATCCAGCACCAGCTTCATGTTGCGCCGCTTGAGCTCGGCGGCCAGCTTGCGGACGTCCTCGCGGGTGCCGAACTCCGGCGAGACCGCGTTGTAGTCCAGAGAGTCGTACTTGTGATTGGTCCACCCCAGATGAATCGGATTCAGATACAGCACCTCGATGCCAAGCTGCTGCACATAGTCCAGGCGGCTCATGGTGCTGGCCAGATCACCGCCCCAGAAGTCGATCTCATGACTCCAGACGCGCTCCTTGTCCAGATACGTGCCACGCTTGGGTTCCTCGTCCCATGAGCGCAGGCGCTTGGGTGGCGGATACAGATTGCGCTTGGCCTCCAGATTGGCGCTGGGCACAAACCGGTCGACCAGAACCTGGTACACCAGCGCGCCGTTGCGCCAATCCGTCTCACGCCTTTCGTAGCGGCCGGCAAGCTGCTTGTCATATTGATTCGCATACATGGAGGCAGACTGTTTTGCAGCGGGCACGCCCTGCGCCAGGGCGGCCGTGGCGGCCAGGGTCAGGACAGACAGGGTCAGAGCGGCTTTCATGGCAAGGCTCGAAGTTGGTTTCAGGGGGGCGGCGTCAGCCCTTGACACCGCCGGCAGTCAGACCGGACACGATCCAGCGCTGGGCGAGCAGAAAGACGATCGTGATGGGCAGACCCGACAACACCGCGGCTGCCGCGAAGTCGCCCCAGAGATAGCGCTGCTCCTGCAGGAAGTACTTGGAACCGACGGCCAGGGTCAGGTTCTGCTCCTCCCGCAGGAGGATGGACGCCACCGGGTACTCGACGATCGTCCCGATGAACGCGAGGATGAAGACCACCACGAGAATCGGTACCGCCATCGGCAGCAGCACGTAGCGGAAGGCCTGCCAGTGCGTTGCACCGTCCACCTTCGCGTTCTCCTCGATCTCCGTGGGGATCGTCTCGAAGTAGCCGCGAATCGTCCAGATATGCATGGCCAGACCGCCGACATAGGCCAGAACCACGGCGCCGTGCGTCTCGATCCCTAACCAAGGCACGTAGGTGCCAATGAACTCGAAGATCGCGTAGATGGCCACCAGTGCAAGCACTGCCGGGAACATCTGAAACAGCAGCATGGTGTTCAGGATGGACTCCTTGAACCGGAACTTGAGTCGCGCAAAGGCGTAGGCGGCCGTGGTCGAAATGGCCACGATGAGGAAGGACGCGATCGTCGCAATCTTCACGGAGTTCCAGAGCCACTGCAGCACCGGAAAGGGTGGCTGCATCACGGTCCCGTCGGCCAGCACGTGCGGAATGCCGAGCGCGAGCTTCCAGTGCTCGAAGCTGATTTCAGTGGGGATCAGCGAGCCCGTGGCGAAGTTGCCAGGTCGCAGCGAGATCGAGACCACTGCCAGCAGCGGAAACAGGATCAGCGCGATGAACATGCATAGGAACACATGCGCAGCAACAACACGCCAACGCTGAGTCTTGCCAGTCACGACAGCCATGTGAGCCCCTACTTGTTCTGAGCGCCGACCTTGGCCAGGCGCAGGTTGGCGATCGACATCAACGCGATCATGAAGAAGATGACCGTGGACACTGCCGCTGCCAAACCGAAGTTCTGGCCGGTGTCCTGGAATGCGAGCCGGTAGGTGTAGGACACGAGAATGTCCGTTTGACCCGCAGGGACCTTGGTATTCAGGAAGTCGGGCCGCCCATCGGTGAGCAGCGCAATCACCACGAAGTTGTTGAAGTTGAATGCGAACACCGTGATCAGCAGCGGGGTCAGCGGCTTGATGATGAGCGGTGCAGTGATCCTGAAGAAGTTGGTCAGCGGCCCGGCACCTGCCAGTGCAGACGCTTCA
>DASSQC010000280.1:0-3481 GCA_035702705.1 Burkholderiaceae bacterium
TACCGGCGCACGCAGGGCCGGATCTACCTGTCCGGCGTGCAGGCGCTGGTGCGGCTGCCGCTGATGCAGCGGCTGCGCGACGAACGCGCGGGGCTGAACACCGCGGGCTTCGTGTCCGGCTACCGCGGCAGTCCGCTGGGCGGGTTCGACCTGGAGCTGTGGCGCGCGAAGAAGCACCTGGAGGCGGCGGGGGTGAAGTTCACCCCGGGCCTGAACGAAGACCTGGCTGCCACCAGCGTGTGGGGCACCCAGCAGGTCAACATGTACCAGGGCGCCAAGTACGACGGCGTGTACGGCATGTGGTACGGCAAGGGCCCCGGCGTGGACCGCTGCGGCGACGTGTTCAAGCATGCCAACGCAGCCGGCACCAGCAAGCACGGCGGCGTGATCGTGCTGGCGGGCGATGACCACTCCGCCAAGAGCTCCACCCTGCCGCACCAGAGCGACCACATCCTCAAAGCCTGCATGATCCCGGTGTTCTTCCCGGCCACCGTGCAGGAGTACCTGGACCTGGGCGTGCACGCCTATGCCATGAGCCGCTATGCCGGCCTGTGGGTGGGTTTCAAGGTGGTGACCGAGGTGGTCGAAGCCACCGCGCGCGTGATGGTGGATCCGGAGCGCGTGAACATCGTGATCCCGGATTTCCGCCTGCCGCCCGACGGCCTGAACATCCGCTGGCCCGACACCCCGCTGGCGCAGGAAGCGCGCCTGCTGGACTACAAGGCCTACGCCGCGCTGGCCTACTGCCGCGCCAACAAGCTCAACTACACGGTCTACGACTCGCCGAACGCCAAGCTGGGCATCGTGTCCACCGGCAAGGCCTATCTGGACACGCGCCAGGCGCTGGAGGATCTGGGCCTGGACGAGCGCACCTGCGCGCAGATCGGCCTGCGTCTGTACAAGGTTGGCATGGTCTGGCCGCTGGAAAGCCAGGGCGTGCAGGAATTTGCCCGCGGCCTGCGCGAGATTCTGGTGGTGGAAGAAAAGCGCCAGATGATCGAGTACCAGCTCAAGGAGGAGCTGTACAACTTCCCGGACGGCCAGCGCCCGCGCGTGATCGGCAAGTTCGACGAAAAGGGCGAATGGGCCATGCCGCACGGCGAATGGCTGCTGCCGGCGCACTACGAATTCAGCCCGGCGATGATCGCCAAGGCCATTGCCAGCCGCATTCTCAATCCGGCGCTCGGCATCGAACTCAGTGCGGACGTGCGTTCGCGCATCGAGGCGCGCATCGCCATCATCGAGGCCAAGGAACGCGCACTGGCCAAGCCCCGCGTCACGGCCGACCGCAAGCCCTGGTTCTGCTCGGGCTGCCCGCACAACACCAGCACCGTGGTGCCCGAAGGCTCGCGTGCACTGGGCGGCATCGGCTGCCACTACATGGCCACCTGGATGGACCGCGGCACGGAGACCTTCACGCAGATGGGCGGCGAAGGCGTGCCCTGGATCGGCCAAGCGCCCTTCACCGAGACCAGGCACATCTTCGCCAACCTCGGTGACGGCACCTACTTCCACTCCGGCAGCACGGCCATCCGCGCCGCGATCGCCGCAGGCGTGAACATCACCTACAAGATCCTCTACAACGACGCCGTGGCCATGACCGGCGGCCAGCCGGTGGACGGCATGATCTCCGTGCCGCACATCGCCAACCAGATGCATGCGGAAGGCGCCAAGAAGATCGTCGTCGTCACCGACGAGCCCGAGAAGTACAACGCCGCCATCCAATTGCCGGCCGGCACCACCATCCGCCACCGCGACGACCTGGACGAAGTGCAGCGCGAGCTGCGCGAGACCCCGGGCTGCACGATCCTGATCTACGACCAGACCTGCGCCAGCGAGAAGCGCCGCCGCCGCAAGAAGATCGTCGACGGCAAACCGGCCTACCCCGACCCCGCCCGCCGCACCGTCATCAACGAGGCGGTCTGCGAAGGCTGTGGCGACTGTTCCGTGAAGTCCAACTGCCTGTCCGTGGAGCCGCTGGAGACCGAATACGGCACCAAGCGCAAGATCAACCAGAGCTCCTGCAACAAGGACTTCTCCTGCCTGAAGGGCTTCTGCCCGAGCTTCGTCACCGTCGAAGGCGGCAAGCTCAGGAAGGGCAAGGGCACCGGGAAGGTGAGCATTCCGGCCCTGCCCGAGCCGGTGATCCCCGAGCTGACCGGCACCCACTCCACGCTGATCACCGGCGTGGGCGGCACCGGCGTGGTCACCATCGGCCAGCTGATCGGCATGGCGGCGCACCTGGAAGGCAAGGGCTTGAGCGTGCTGGACATGGCCGGCCTGGCGCAGAAGGGTGGCGCGGTATGGAGCCACGTGCAGATTGCGCCGCGTCAGGAAGACCTCTTCGCCACGCGCATTGCCACCGGCGAGGCGGACCTGATTCTGGGCTGCGACCAGATCGTCAGCGCCTACAACGAGACCCTGGGCAAGATCCGCGAGCACCACACCAAGGTGGTGATGAACAGCGCCGTGAGCCCCACGGCCGAGTTCATCAAGAACCGCAACTGGAGCTTCCCGGGCGCCGACACCACGCGCGACATCCACGAGGCCGTGGCCGATCCGGCCAATGTGGCCTTTGTCGACGCATCCGCGCTGGCCACCAAGCTGCTCGGTGATGGTCTGTACACGAACCCCTTCGTGATGGGCTTTGCCTGGCAGCGCGGCTGGCTGCCGCTGCGGCTCGAGACCCTGATGCGCGCCATTGAACTCAATGGCGTGTCGATCGAGCAGAACAAGCAGGCCTTCGAGTGGGGCCGCTATGCCGCACACGATCTGGAAGCCGTCAAGCGCATTGCCGACCCCGAGAGCAACGTGGTCGAGATCAAGCGCGTGAGCAAGACGGTGGATGAAGTCATCACCGACCGCACCGAGTTCCTCACCAAGTACCAGGACGCCGCCTATGCGCAGCGTTACGTGAACCTGGTGAACAAGGTGCGCGCCGCCGAAGGCAAGTTGGGTGGCGAGAAGCTCTCGATGGCTGTGGCCCGGTACTTCTTCAAGCTGATGGCCTACAAGGACGAGTACGAAGTCGCCCGCCTGTATGCCGAAAGCGGCTTTGCCGAGAAGATCGCCAGCCAGTTCGAGGGCGACTACAAGCTCAACTTCTATCTCGCCCCGCCCCTGCTGGCCAAGAAGAACCCGGACGGCACGCTCAAGAAGGGCCAGTACGGCCCCTGGGTGTTCACCGCGTTCAAGTATCTGGCCAAGATGCGCAAGTTCCGCGGCACCTGGCTGGACGTGTTCGGCAGGACCGAGGAGCGCAGGATGGAGCGCGCGCTGATCAGCGAGTACGAGCAGATGATCGACGCCCTGCTGCCCAAGCTGTCGGCCGACAACCTGAAGGTGGCGGTGGAACTCGCCAGCCTGCCCGACCAGATCCGCGGCTACGGCCACGTGAAGGAAAAGGCCGTGCACGAGGCGAAGGCGAAGAAGGAGCTGCTCATGAAGCAGTTCACCGCCCCGGTGATTCCCATCAAAGCCG
>DASSQC010000281.1:0-8905 GCA_035702705.1 Burkholderiaceae bacterium
GTGCGCGGCTACCATGTCGCCTTTGCGCACACCGGCACCGCCCCATGGACTCCGCCTACCTCTGGATCAAGGCCTTTCACATCGTTTTCATCGCCAGCTGGTTTGCCGGCCTGTTCTATCTGCCGCGCATCTTCATCAATCTCGCGATGGACCCGCACCCTGCGGTGCAGGAGCGCCTGATCACCATGGCGGGCAAGCTGTTCCGCTTCATGACGGGGCTGGCCGTGATTGCGGTGGTGCTCGGTCTGACGCTGTGGGGCGGCTACCGCGTGGGTTTCGGCGCCGGCTGGATGCACGCCAAGTGGGTCGTGATCCTGGCCATCATCGGCTACCACCATGCCTGCTGGGGCATCCTCAAGACGTTCCGCGCCGGCCAGAACACGCGCAGCCACACCTGGTACCGGGTCTTCAACGAGATTGCCGTGCTGATGATGATTGCCGCGGTGGTGCTCGTGGTCGTCAAGCCCTTCTGAGGAGCCGCCATGTCTGCACCCGTGATCGACTACTACGTGTTTGCCCAGTCGCCCTACGCCTACATGGGTCATGCGCGCTTCTGTGCGCTGGTCGAGCGCTTCGGCGCCACGGTGAATGTGCTGCCCATGGATGGCGCCGTGGTCTTTCCGGCCACTGGCGGCCTGCCGCTGCCCAAGCGGGCACCGGCGCGCATCAGCTACCGGATGGATGAACTCAAGCGCTGGCGCGATTTCCTCGGCCTGCCCATGAACGTGCAGCCCAGGTTCTTTCCGGTGGCAGGCAATCCGGCCTCGCTCATGATGTTGGCCGCGGCAACGCAGGGGCAGGCGGTCGCGCTGCGCTTCATGGATGCCGTCTTCAAGGCGGTCTGGGAGCGCGAACTGGACATTGCAGACGCCACCGTGCTGAACCAGCTGGCCGGCGAATGCGGTCTGGATGCCGAGGCGCTGGCGGCCGCTGCCGCGCAACCCGACACACAGGCGCGCTTCGAGGCCATCAGCCAGCAGGCGATTGCCGCCGAAGTCTTTGGCGCACCCACCTACGTGCTGGACGGCGAGCGCTTCTGGGGCCAGGACCGGCTCGACTTTCTCGAACGGGCGCTGACGATGCGCGCTGGCGCGAGCGCAGGAGCCCCGCAAGCGTGAGCGATGCACCGAAACAAGCGCTGATCGAACGCTTCTTTGCCCCCTGCCCGCGTGGGCTGGAAGCCGTGGTCGCACAGGAATGCGCAGACTGCGGCGCAAGCGAGCTCAAGGAGATCCCCGGTGGCGTGCTGTTTGCGGCCGACTGGGCCACTGCCAAGCGCATCAATCTGGAAAGCCGCAGCGCCAGCCGCGTGCTGTGGCAGGCGGCGCACGGCCCGGCGCGCACCGAGCAGCAGGTCTATGAGCTCGCCCGCGCCCTGCCCTGGAGCAGCTGGTTCTCGGTCAACCACACCATCCGCGTGGCCACCACGGGCCTGAACGCCACGGTGCGCAGTCTGGACTTCGTCTCCCTGCGCATCAAGGACGCCGTCTGCGACCAGTTCCGCGAGGTGATGGACGCGCGCCCGAGCGTGAACACGCAGCGCCCGGACATCCGCATCCAGTGCGTGCTGACCGACCGCGACTGCACGCTCTATCTGGACATGAGCGGCGAGGCCCTGTTCAAGCGCGGCTGGCGCGAGGCGGGCGAGGCCCCGCTGCGCGAGAACCTGGCCGCCGGCATCCTCAAGCTGGCCGGCTGGACGCCGGGCACGCCGCTGTTCGACCCGATGTGCGGCTCGGGCACCTTCCTGATCGAGGCTGCGCAGATGGCGGCGGGCGTACCGCCCGGTGCGCTGCACGGTTTTGCCTTCGAGAAGTTCCTGCACCGCGACGCGAGCCGACCGCTGAACGAGAAGCGCGAGGCCATCCCTACCGTATTCGCCGGCTCGGACATCGACGGCGAGCTGGTGGCCACGGCACGGACCAACGCCTGGAACGCCGGCCTCGCGGAGGACGCGATCCGCTTCGATGTGAAGGATGCGCGCGACGTGGAGCCGCCCTGCGAGGCGCCGGGCATCGTGCTCATGAACCCGCCCTACGAGGAGCGGATCGGCTTCTCGTACACGCGCGACGCCACCGAGTTCTTCGATGCCTTTGCCGCCACCATGAAGCGCCGCTTCAAGGGCTGGACCCTGTATGTGCTCACCACGGACATGCAGCTGCAAAGCAAGATGCGCCTGAAGCCCGAGCGGCGCGTGGTGCTGTTCAACGGCCCGCTGGAGTGCCGGCTGTACCGCTTTGACCTGCGCTGATCAGGCAGGACCCGC
This sequence comes from Burkholderiaceae bacterium, assembly GCA_035702705.1. Lineage (GTDB taxonomy): Bacteria > Pseudomonadota > Gammaproteobacteria > Burkholderiales > Burkholderiaceae_C > Piscinibacterium. The sequence continues at coordinate 2,267 of DASSQC010000281.1, forward strand.
AAGGGCCGTTCCGCTTGTCTGGTGCGGTTTTCCGGGCGTTTTGCTCTGGAAAAGCGCTTGATGGCTGGGTTCGAGATCAGACATCAAGCACTGGTGCGCCTCTCCAGGCGAAAATGCCTGAAAAGCCGCACCCAGCAAGCGAGACCGCTCTGACGCGGCGGTCCGCCGCAAGGCTTCAGTTCAAGCCAAGCGCCCGGCGCATGTAGTCCGTGCCCGGGCCGCGCACCCACTCGGCCAGCCAGGCCCCTTCGCGCGCGCCCCAGCTGGCCGCCACGCGGTTGGCCTTGGAGATGATGCCGCTCTTCCAGGTGGAGCCCCCCTCGCCGATGCGCGCGGAGTCGTGGTAGACCGTGAGCGCCGCAATGCCGCGATCACCCAGCACCGGCAGGCGCGAGTAGCCGGCCCCGTCGATGCCGCCGCCGGCATCATTGAAGACTGCGAGGATGGCCTTGACCGGCAGCGCCGACTCCGGCCGACCCGAGTGCAGGCCGCCATGCACCCCGGTGATGACGATGCGCCCGGCATCCTCGGCCTGCAGGCGCGTGAGCGAGTCGACCGTGACGATCTCCGGCGCCGAGGTGGTGAGCTGCGAGCGCCAGGACGCATAGGGTGGCGGCAGGTCGCGCGGCGCATGCGCCTGGCGCGACAGGATCTTGGCCGCCTGCTTGCACTTCATGCCGACCTTCACGCCCAGCCCGGCGGCGGTGGCGTTGACATGGGAAATGACGCCGCGCGCGGCGGCGTCCTTGCCGTCGCCGATGCGCGCGGTGAGGTGGCTCACCGCCGCCGCGGCCATGCCGATGCTGTCGAGCTGCTGCACCCCGGCAATCCCGGCCTTCTCCAGACCGATGCCGGCGTCGTTGAAGATCACGGCATTCGCCCCGGACAGGGCCGCCAGGTAGGCCGACACCAGACTGCCCTCGGCCCCCGTGATGAGCAGTGCGCCCTTGGCCTCGCCGGCCGCCGGCAGGGCAGATCGGACATGAATGGTCATGCGGAAGGCTCCCAATCCCCGCGCACCTGAGGTGCGGATTGCTTTAGTTGTACATCTCGCACCGAAGCTTAGGACGGTGCCCCGGCCGATGCGGCAGGCAGACTGTAACCAAAGGGCAGAGCGTCGTCAGGAGACGACGAGCGGTTCGCGCTCACGCGCGGGTTCCTGCAGCAGCACCCGCTGGCGCGGGAACCAGAGGCGGAACTCGCTGCCTTCGCCGAGCTTCGAGCTCACATCCAGCCGCCCCTGGTGGCGCAGCACCACGTGCTTGACGATGGCCAGGCCCAACCCGGTGCCGCCGGTGTCACGCGAGCGGCTCTTGTCGACCCGATAGAAGCGCTCGGTCAGGCGTGGGATGTGCTCGGCGGCAATGCCCACGCCGTTGTCCTGCACCACGATCGCGATGCCTTCATCGTCCAGCTCGCCGCGCACGCTGATCTTGCCGCCGGCGGGCGTGTAGCGCACCGCGTTGGTGACGAGATTGGTGAGCGCGCTTTCGATCTCGCGCTCGGCGCCGCGCAAGTCAGCGGGCATGGGCTCGATGCGGATCTCGTGCCGGCCGGCAGACAGCGCGCGGGCGAGGTCCACGGCGCGCTGCACCAGCGGCGCCAGAGCCACGTGGTCTTCCTGCGAGGGCGCCGCCGTGCTTTCAAGACGGGAGAGCACGAGCAAATCGTCGATCAGCCGCTGCATGCGCAGGGCCTCGGTGCGCATCAGCTCCAGATGCTGCACGCTGATCGGCGCACTCGGCGAGGCCAGCTCCAGGAAACCGGCGAGCACCGTGAGCGGCGTACGCAGCTCATGGGATACGTTGGCAATGAAGTCGCGCCGCATGGTGTCGAGGCGGTCGGCCTCGCTCACATCGCGCGTGACGATCAGGCTCTGCGTGGGCGAAAACGGAATGGTCTGCAGGACCACAACGCGCCCGGTCTTCAGGCGAACCGGAACGGAGGCCACGCTGTCGCCGCTTGCGGTGAGCGCATCGATGAAGGCCGGCTCGCGCACCAGGTTGGTCAGGCGCAGGCCGACGTCCTTGCGGGCCAGGCCAAGATGCTGCTCGGCCATGGGGTTGAGCCACTGGATCAGCATCGAGGCATCGACGATCACCACGCCGTCCGGCATGCGCTCGAGCACCTCGCGCAGCTGGGTCACCGAGCGGTCCAGCTCGGCGCGATAGGCAGCCTCGGTCTTGCGCGCCTTGTAGAGCACCGCGGCAATGCTGTTCCACTCGCCCACCGGGGCCTCCACGGCATCACGGCGCTGCGAGGCCTCGAGCCAGCGGATCGTGCGATACACGGCGACCACGAAGCCGAGGACATAGAGCAGCAGCAGCGCGCTGGCCGTCATCCATGCGACCCGCGCACCCCAGGCCTGGCCCGCGAGCGAAGCGACCAGCGCGATCAGCACCAGCTTGAACAGCACGGGCCGCATGAAGCGGCGGAAGGTGATGGGTAGCATCCGATGAGAGCGCTGCGCGGGCGTGCTTCCCGCGTGGTTGGGCGGCGGGTCCGGACCCCGAGGGAATCAGCCCGCCGTCTGGGTGTCATTCACCCGCAAAAGCGTACCCCACACCCCGCACGGTGCGCACGGGCTCCTCGAGCCCGGCTTCTGCCAGAGCCTTGCGCAAGCGCAAGACATGCACATCCACCGTGCGCTCCTCGACCACGACCGAGTTGCCCCAGACGATGTCGAGCAGCTGCTGGCGCGAGAACACGCGGCCCGGATAGGCCATGAGCGCATTGAGCAGGCGGAACTCGGTCGGCCCAAGGTTCACGTCCTTGCCGTTGGCCGTGACGCGGTGCTTGACCGGGTCCAGCGTGAGGCCCAGCCCGGTCAGCACTTCGCCGGCATGCTCGGGCTGGCGGCGACGCAGCACGGCGCGCAGGCGTGCGAGCAGCTCGCTGGGCGAAAACGGCTTGGTGACGTAGTCGTCGGCACCCGCATCCAGACCGGCCACCTTGTCATGCTCCTGGCCGCGCGCCGTGAGCATGATGACTGGCAGACCCTTGGTGCGCTTGTCCGAGCGCAGGCTGCGCAGGAACTTCACGCCGGACTCGTCGGGCAACATCCAGTCCAGGATCATCGCACTGGGCAGGTTCAGCTGCAGGGTGTTCTGGGCCGCCTTCACATTCGGTGCAATGTGGACCGTGTAGCCGGAGGTGGACAGCGTGAAACGCACCAGCTCGGCAATGCCGGGCTCGTCTTCAACCAACAGAATGCTCGTGTCTGCCATGCGCAGGCCTCCGCTCAGCTTTTCAGGGTCTCTTCAACGGTTTCGCGCGGGGCGTGACGGATGTCCGTGCCCTTGACCATGTAGACCACATACTCGGCAATGTTCTTGGCGTGGTCACCCACACGCTCGATCGACTTGGCGATGAAGGTCACGTCAATCGCCGTGCCGATCAGCCGCGCGTCTTCCATCATGTGGGTGATCAGCTGGCGCTGGATGGCGCGGAAGCGCTGGTCGATCTCGTCATCCTCGGCGATCACACGGCCGGCTGCGGCCGCATCGAGGCGCGCAAACGCGTCCAACGCCGTCTGCAGCATGTGCACGGCATGGTGCGTCATGAGCTCGATGTCGGACTGGCAGGGGATCACCTGCAGCGAGCGCGCCATGATCTCGCGGCCGGTGCGGGCAATCTTGGTGGACTCGTCGCCGATGCGCTCGAGGTCCGTGATGGCCTTGGAGACCGCCAGGATCATGCGCAGGTCGTTCGCAGCGGGCTGGCGCCGTGCAATCACCTCGACGCACTGCGCATCGAGGCTGACTTCCATCTGGTTGACGTCCTGATCGCTGCGGATGGTCTGGTCGAACAGGGTGACATTGCGCTCCGTGATGCCCTTGATGGCGTCGTGGAACTGCCGCTCGACCATGCCGCCCATGCGGAGGACGGCGCTGCGGATCTCCTCGAGATCCTGGTCATACTGCTTGGAGGCGTGTGTGGTACCGAACATGGTGTGGGCCTTCTCGCTGTGGATTCTGGATCGGACGGGGCTCAGCCGAAGCGGCCGGTGATGTAGTCCTCGGTGGCCTTCTTCTGCGGCTTCACGAAGATCTCCTTGGTCTTGCCCACTTCGATGAGTTCACCGAGGTACATGTAGGCGGTGAAGTCGGAGCAGCGTGCCGCCTGCTGCATGTTGTGGGTCACGATCACCACGGTGTAATCGTTCTTCAGCTCGTGGATGAGCTCCTCGATCTTGGCGGTGGAGATCGGGTCCAGCGCCGAGCAGGGTTCGTCGAGCAGGAGCACTTCCGGACGGATCGCGATGCCGCGCGCGATGCACAGGCGCTGCTGCTGACCGCCGGAGAGACCATTGCCGCTCTGGTTGAGCTTGTCCTTGACCTCGTTCCACAGGGCCGCCTTGGACAGGGCCCACTCCACGCGGTCATCCATCTCCGGCTTGGAGAGCTTTTCGAACAGACGCACGCCGAAGGCGATGTTGTCGTAGATGCTCATCGGAAAAGGCGTGGGCTTCTGGAACACCATTCCGATCTTGGCGCGGATCAGGGCGATGTCGTCCTTGCTGGTGAGCAGGTTCTCCCCGTCGAGCAGAATCTGGCCCTCGGCACGCTGCTCGGGATACAGGGCATACATGCGGTTGAAGGTGCGCAGCAGCGTGGACTTGCCGCAACCCGAGGGGCCGATGAAGGCCGTGACATGCTTCTCCGGGATGTTCAGGTTGATGTTGCGCAAGGCGTGGAACTTGCCGTAGTAGAACTGCAGGTCCTTGACTTCAAGCTTGTTGCGCACCGGGGCGGGGGTGGTCACCATGGTCATTCCTTGATTCGATTTCCGTGTCGGGTTCAGGCAGGGCGGGACGAGTACGTCACTTCTGCTTGGCGGAGAACAGGGTCCGCGCCAGGATGTTCAGGATCAGCACGCTCAGCGTGATCAGGAACACGCCTGCCCATGCAAGCTTCTGCCAGTCGGGATACGGGCTCATCGCGAAGTTGAAGATCACGCGCGGCAGGCTGGCCATCGGCTCGCTCAGGTCGAGGCTGAAGAACTGGTTGTTCAGCGAGGTGAACAGCAGCGGCGCGGTCTCGCCGGCAATCCGGGCAACAGCCAGCAGAATGCCGGTCATGACCCCTGCCACCGAGGCCTTGAGCGTGACCTGCGTGATCACGGTGTACTTCGGCGCGCCCAGTGCATAGGCTGCCTCGCGCAACTGGTTCGGCACGAGCAGCAGCATGTTCTCGGTCGTGCGGATGACCACGGGAATCACGATCAGCGACAGTGCCAGCACGCCGGCAAAGCCCGAGAAGCCGCCCATGGGCCGCACGATCAGTGCATACACAAACAGGCCGATCACGATCGACGGCGCGGAAAGCAGGATGTCGTTGATAAAGCGCGTCACGGATCCGAGCTTGCTGTGCGTGCCGTACTCGGCCAGGTAGATGCCCGCGAGGATGCCGATGGGCGTGCCGATCAGGGTCGCGAGACCCACCATGATGGCGCTGCCCACGATCGCATTGCGCAGCCCGCCCACGTCGGCGCCCGGAGGCGGTGTGTCGTGGGTGAACAGGGCGAGAGACAGCCCGGACACGCCCAGCGACAGGGTGGTGACCAGAATCCAGATCAGCCACACCAGACCGAAGGCCATGGCCAGCAACGAGAGGGTCAAGGCCAGCCGATTGATCCACTTGCGCCGCTGATGCAGCCTGTTGGCATTCGTGAAGCGGCTCTTGTCGACCGCGGGCGGCGCGACAGGCGCCTGTGCAGAAATGGTGCTCATGATCAGCTCTTTCCGCCTTCCGACTTGGCCATGCGCATCAGCAGCACCTTGGAGGCTGCCAGAACCAGCGCGGTGATGATGAACAGGATCAGGCCGAGCTGCATCAGGGACGCGGAGTGCAGGCCGATCTCGGCTTCGGCGAACTCGTTGGCGAGCGCCGAAGTGATGCTGTTGCCGGGCTCGAACAGCGACATGGACGACAGCAGGTTGGTGTTGCCGATCACAAAGGTCACGGCCATGGTTTCGCCCAGCGCGCGCCCGAGGCCGAGCATGATGCCGCCGACCACCGAGACCCGCGTGTAGGGCAGGACGACGCTGCGCATCACCTCCCAGGTCGTGGCCCCGAGGCCGTAGGCGCTTTCCTTGTAGACCGGGGGCACCTGCTCGAAGACATCGCGCATGGTCGCCGCGATGAACGGCAGGATCATGATCGCGAGGATGAAGGAGGCGGTGAAGATGCCGGTGCCGAAGGGCGCGCCCTGGAACAGGAACCCGACCAGCGGCAGCTCGCCCACCGTGTCGATGATGGTCGGCTGGATGTAGTGTGCGAAGGCCGGGGCAATCACGAAGAAGCCCCACATGCCGTAGATGATCGATGGCACGGCCGCGAGCAGTTCGATCGCCGTGCCGACCGGCCGGCGCAGCCAGGGCGGCGCCAGTTCCGTCAGGTAGAAGGCGATGCCGAAGGCGAGCGGGACGGCGAGCACGATCGCCAGCACCGCGGTCACGACGGTGCCGTAGATCGACACGCCGGCACCGAAGACCTCCTGCACCGGGTCCCAGTCGGTGGACCATACGAAGGGCAGGCCGAAGGCGCGGAAGGCGGGCAGGCCGGCGAGGAACAACTCGACGATGATGGCGCCGAGCAGCAGCAGGACCAGGACGGCCGCGCCGCGGCAGGCCCATTC
>DASSQC010000282.1:0-3535 GCA_035702705.1 Burkholderiaceae bacterium
ACCAGCGCACTCTTCGTGCTCGTCGATCCGGACAGTGAGCTGCGCTCCGTGGGCTCGAACAGCACATCGAAGCGCCGCTCGCCCTTCATGAAGGCATCGAAGCGGGCGGCCAGCAAGGAGCCGGCCTTGTAAGTGCGCCCGCCCACTGTCCAGTCGCTGCGCAGGCTGACCGTGATCCAGTCACGCCATGCGCCGGCCTGGGCGTCGGCCGGCACGTCATACTTCACCGGCTTGCCGTCAATGAGCACGAAGGTTTCATTGCTGTAGAAGTCGGGCGCGCGGCCGAAACCTTCCCGAAAAAAGCCCAGGCTGTGGTCCACCCAGGCAAACGCCGACACGTCGCCGCTCCGGCCTTCAAACACTGTGCTGGCCGAAGACAGCGGCGTGCCGCGCTTCCACAGCTTGATCACGCGCGGATAGCCACTCGTGGTGAGCGAGCCCGCGCCAAAGTCGGTGCCGACATACAGCTCGTCCGGATTGCGCCAGGTCACCGAGCTCTTGGCCTCGGGCAGCTCGAAGCCGCCCTTCACGAACTCCTTCTTCAGGAAGTCGAACTCACGCACGACTGTGGCATCACCGCCGCCACGTGACAGCGAGATCACGCACTTGTAGGGGTGCTGAGGCGGCGTCAGGCAGCTCGCACCGGCCCAGACCCAGTTCTCCTTCTCTGCCACGGCCAAGGCGTCGAGATCGAGCACCACCTCCCACTGCGGCTGGGGCTTGCGGAACTCCTCGAGCGTGGTGCGGCGCCACACGCCGCGCACGTTCTTCTCGTCGCGCCAGAAGTTCACATACCAGTCGCCGATCTTGCTCACGTAGGGAATGCGCCGGCGGTCATTCAGGATGTCCAGCAGTCGCTTGTTGGTCGCCTCGTAGTCGGGACGGCCCGTCAGTTCCTTCAGGGTCCGTGCGTTCTGCTGCTCGACCCAGTCGAGCGCCTTCTTTCCGGTGACCTCCTCAAGCCAGAGGTAGGGGTCGGCCGGTGCATCGGCCGTCCTGGTGGCGGGCGCCTGAGCGGCGGCAGACAGTGCGGTGGCGCCCAGGGTCATGGCGAGCAGCAGCTTTCTTGCAAGAGCATTCATGGGAGGGTTTCCGGTTCAGCGCAGCTGATTGAGCAGGAAGGTGTATTCCAGTGCGGACATGCGGGCGCGCTGCGCGCTGTTGGCAGCGCCAGCATGGCCGCCCTCGATGTTCTCGTAATAGAGCACATCGTGGCCCTGGGCCTGCATGCGGGCGAACATCTTGCGTGCATGTCCTGGGTGGACACGGTCATCGCGCGTGCTGGTGGTGAACAGGATGCGCGGGTACTTCACGCCCAGCTTCACGTTCTGGTAGGGCGAATAGGCCGCCAGGACCGCCCGCTCAGCAGGCACCTCCGGATCGCCATACTCGGCCACCCAGGAAGCGCCGGCCAGCAGCTTGTGGTAGCGCAGCATGTCCAGCAGCGGCACCTGGCAGACCACCGCATTGAAGAGCTCGGGGCGCTGCACCGCCACTGCGCCCACCAGCAGGCCGCCGTTGCTGCCGCCCTGGATGGCCAGGTGACGCGGTGCGGTGATTCCGCGCGCAATGGCATCCTCGGCCACGGCGATCAGGTCATCGAAGGCCTTCTGGCGGTTGGCCTTGAGCGCGGCCTGGTGCCAACGCGGCCCGAACTCGCCGCCGCCACGGATGTTGGCGACGATGAACACGCCGCCGCGCTCGATCCAGGCCGTGCCCACATTGGCGCTGTAGGCCGGGGTGCGCGAGATCTCGAAGCCGCCGTAGGCGCTGATGATGGTGGGGTTCTTGCCATCCAGTCGGGCGTCCTTGCTGCGCACGACGAAGTACGGCACCCGCGTGCCGTCCTTGCTCGTGGCCTGGAACTGCTCGACCATGGCCTTCGATGCGTCCCAGAACGCCGGATTGGCCTTGATGGGCGCAGTCGGATTCTGGCCGACGCGCGTCAAGTACAGCGAGGGCGGCGTGAGAAAGTCGGTGTAGCTCACCCAGAGTTCGTCGCTGCGATCGGCGTCCAGCGCGGCCACCGTGGCGGCGCCCAGGCCGGGCAGCTTCATCTCGCGGCGCACCCACTGCGCGCCCCTGCGCTGCAGCTCCACGGCTTTGGCGACCACGTTCTCGTTGTAGGTGAGCACCAGCGCATTGCGCGTCCGCGTGACGTTCGGTGCCGAGGTCAGCGGCGTGGGGGTGAACAGCACATCGAAGCGCCGCTCGCCTTGCTCGAAGGCCGCCAGGCGCGTGGCAATCAGGCTGCCCTGCGGATACGTCTTGCCAGCGACCGTCCAGTCGCTGCGCAGGCGCAGCGTGAGCCATTCGCGCCAGAGCACCGGGATGGCGTCGATCGGGAAATCGAGCTTGCGGGCCTTGCCGCCGCGCTCGATGAACCACTCCCCGGTGAAGAAGCCGGGCGCGTTGCCGAACAGGGTGCGCTTGAAGCCCTGGGTGTGATCCACCTGCACGCGGGTGAAGACGTCGGTGGCCTTGCCTTCGAAGACCACCGGTGCAGCCGCCAGTGCCGTGCCGCGCTTCCAGAGCCGGATCTGGCGCGGATAGCCGCTCTCGTTCATGCTGCCCGGGCCGGTGTCGGTACCGACGTAGAGGGTGTTTTCATCGCGCCAGGCGAGCGAGCCGCCGGGATGCTTGGCCTCCTTCAGCTCAAAGCCGCCCTTCACCCAGGTCTTGCTGACCGTGTCGAACTCGCGCACCACCGTGGCGTCGGCCCCGCCGCGCGAGAGTTGGATGAGGCAGCGGCGATAGGCCGGTGGCAGACACACCGTGCCGCTCCAGACCCAGTTTTCCTTCTCCTCGCGCGCCACGGCATCCAGGTCGATCACGGTCTCCCAGGCGGGCTGCGGCTTGGCGTATTCCGAGCGCGTCGTGCGGCGCCACAGGCCGCGCGGGTTGGTGGCGTCGCGCCAGAAGTTGTAGAGCTGGCCGTTCATCATCACGGCCGCCGGGATGCGCGAGCGGTCGTTCAGGATCTCCAGCAAGCGCTTTTCGATCGGCGCAAACTCCGGCCGGCCGGTCAGCTCCTTGGTGCTGAGCGCATTGGCCTCGCGCACGAAGTTCAGGGCCCGCTCCCCCATGACCTCCTCGAGCCAGAGATAGGGGTCGCCTGCAGCCTCGGCGGTCACCGAAGGCGGCGGCGGCACAGCCGCCGGCCCCGTGGTCTGGGCCACGGCCGCAGCCGCAAGCCATGCACTGCCGGCCAGGCCGACAATCCCCACCGCGAATCGATCAAGCACGCGGCTCAACAGGCTGGAACGCACATCAGTCTCCTTGTGGGATGACCGCTCGCCCACGGTACGGGCAAGCGAAGGGTCCGGGGTGACCGGAATGAATCGGATGGATCAGGCCTGCGCAGGCTGCAGGGCGCGGATGTAGGCCTTGACCGCCGGCACGTAGCCGAGTTCGAGCGCATCGGCCGTGAGTGCGTGGCCGATGGAGGCCTCGTCCACGGGCGGCAGACCCGCCATGAAGGCCGGCAGGTTGTGCAGATTCAGGTCGTGGCCGATGTTCACGCCCAGCCCGAGGG
>DASSQC010000283.1:0-2647 GCA_035702705.1 Burkholderiaceae bacterium
GTGCGCACCTGGAAGATCTGCGGGGATTCCGCGTCGCTGCGTACCAGCCGCCGCCCGAGGTCGGCCAGCGCCACCGGGTTGGTACCCACGCGCCGGACCTGATCGGCCAGCGCTTCGGTGGCCACCTCGAGGCTGCGGTCGAAGGGGCCGCTGCCAATCGCCTGCGCGATCGGGTAGGTCAGCGCCACCCCCAGCGGCCAGAGCAGCAGCAGGGGCATCAGCACCCAGGCCATGATCTGGCCGAACAGGGAACGGGCCGGCTTGGGGCCCAGATCGGGCGGCGGCGCATCAATGACGCCGGAAGGCTCAAGCTCAGGATGCACTGCGGCTGCCGTCCTGGTGCGACGCCGTGCAGCGCGGGGTCCCCGAGGCGTGGAGTTCGAAGCGACGCCTTCGGCCGCCGGATGCCCCTCACTCATGCGAACGCCCGTTCAGCATGGGCATCGGTGCGGGGCCAGGCCTCACACCTTTTCCAGGCAGTAGCCCAGTCCGCGTACGGTGGCAATGCGCACCCCATCGGCCTCGATCTTCTTGCGCAGGCGGTGCACGTAGACCTCGATGGCGTTGTTGGAGACTTCCTCGCCCCACTCGCACAGGTGGTCCACGAGCTGCTGCTTGGAGACCAGGCGTCCGGCGCGCGCAAGCAGCACTTCAAGCAGCCCGATCTCGCGGGCCGACAGATCCACCATCTTGTCGTTCAGATAGGCCACGCGGCCGACCTGGTCGAAGGCCAGCGCGCCATGGCGCAGCAGGGTGGGGCCACCGCCTGCGCCGCGGCGCACCAGCGCGCGCACGCGGGCTTCCAGCTCTTCCAGCGCAAAGGGCTTGGCCATGAAGTCGTCGGCCCCGAGGTCCAGGCCCTTGACGCGGGCATCCACGCTGTCGGCTGCGGTCAGGATCAGCACCGGCAGGCGGCTGTCACGCCCGCGCAGCCGGCGCAACACGTCCAGCCCGCTCATCTTGGGCAGGCCCAGGTCCAGGATCAGCAGGTCGAATTCCTGCGTGGACAGGGCGTAGTCGGCTTCCGTCCCGGAGGCCACCGCGTCCACGGCATAGCCGGCGCGGCGCAGCGAGCGCAGCAGCCCGTCGGCCAGCACCGGATCATCTTCCGCCAGCAGGATGCGCATGCAGTCTCCTCAAAAGGCTTGCCCGCTTCGGTGTGCGGCAGCTGCATTGCGCAGGCAGCCTGCCGACCCGGCGGGTCGCGTGTCTTGATCCAGTGTATCGACGCCCCCGGCCAGTGTCAGTGCAGACTGGTCCGGCCACGGGATCCGGAGCCGGTAGCGCATCGGACCGCGCGCTTGTCGGCTGCCCGCAACAGCCACTGGCCGGTTGCCGGCGCGTCGCCGTCGCCGCTTGCACCCTGTTAAAAACACAGTTACTGTACAGATCAACAGCCTGTGAATGAAACCAGCGTGAATTCGCGTCCAAGCCCGCATGCCTGGGTCCGGACGCTCCCCGGAGCGCCAAGCAATGAGTGAATCGTTCCCCGTCGCCGGCTCAGCTAAAGTGCCCGCCTCCTCGGATGACCGCAAGGCCAGCCGCGTTGCCGGCGCGATCATCCACCCCCTAGAAGGACGCATCATGGACAACAAGACGAATCCGGCTGAAAAGGCCAAGGCCCTGGCCGCCGCCCTGGCCCAGATCGAAAAGCAGTTCGGCAAGGGCTCGATCATGAAGCTCGGTGATGGCGCCGAGAAGGAAGCCATCGAGGTGGTCTCCACCGGCAGCCTGGGCCTGGATATCGCCCTGGGCGTAGGCGGCCTGCCGCGCGGCCGTGTGGTGGAGATCTACGGTCCGGAATCGTCCGGCAAGACCACACTGACCCTGCAAGTGGTGGCCGAAATGCAGCGTCTGGGTGGCACCTGCGCATTCATCGATGCCGAGCACGCGCTCGACACCAGCTACGCCGAAAAGCTCGGCGTGGATCTCAATGAACTGCTGATCAGCCAGCCTGACACCGGCGAGCAGGCGCTCGAGATCGCTGACGCCCTGGTTCGTTCGGGCAGCGTCGATCTGATCGTGGTGGACTCCGTCGCCGCCCTGGTGCCCAAGGCTGAAATCGAAGGCGAGATGGGCGACAGCCTGCCGGGTCTTCAGGCCCGCCTCATGAGCCAGGCCCTGCGCAAGCTCACCGGCACCATCAAGCGCACGAACTGCATGGTGATCTTCATCAACCAGATCCGCATGAAGATCGGCGTCATGTTCGGCAGCCCCGAGACCACCACCGGCGGCAACGCGCTCAAGTTCTACGCCTCGGTGCGTCTGGACATCCGCCGCGTCGGCTCGATCAAGAAGGGTGAGGAGCACATCGGCAACGAAACCCGCGTCAAGGTCGTCAAGAACAAGGTCTCGCCCCCGTTCAAGCAGGCCGACTTCGACATCCTGTACGGCGAAGGCACCAGCCGTGAAGGCGAGATCATCGACCTGGGCGCCAATCTGAACATTGTCGAGAAGAGCGGTGCCTGGTACAGCTACGGCGGCAACCGCATTGGTCAGGGCAAGGACAACACGCGCGAATACCTGCGCGAACGTCCGGAGCTTGCACTCGAGATCGAGAACAAGATCCGTGCGCATTTCGGCATCGCCCTGCGGAGTGCCGACCCGGTCGCCACGCCGGATGCCGCCAATGACGAGCAGGCCCCGT
>DASSQC010000284.1:0-9539 GCA_035702705.1 Burkholderiaceae bacterium
CCGGTGGGAGATTCACTTGGGTCCAGGCAACCGGATCGGATGGGTGGAATACGTAGCACCTTTGCCGGAGGACGCCGCCTAGCCGCTCGACGAGCCTTCCCGCTTGTCCCATGCGCTTCTCCAGCCACTTTGCCCTGAAGAACCGCTCCCAGAGCCCATCGCGCTCTCGCAGTCCGGGCACTAGACCCGGACTGCGATGAACCGCATCAAGCCGCCAGCGGCGCGGTGATCTCTTCGATCTTGGCGACCACCTCGGGCGTGAGCTTGGCGATTACGTCCACGGCCTTCATGTTTTCCTTCACCTGCGCGAGCTTGGAGGCCCCGGTGATGACGGTGGAGACATTCGGGTTCTTGGCGCACCAGGCAATGGCGAGCTGCGAGAGCGTGCAACCGAGCTCCTTGGCGATCTTCTCGAGCTTGTCGGTGGCAGCGTTCTTGGGCTTGTCGATCAGCTGATCGGCCAGCCATTTGGTGTTTTCAAGTGCGCCGCGGCTGCCCTTGGGGATGCCCTTGCGGTATTTGCCGGACAAGAGACCCGAGGCCAGCGGGCTCCAGGTGGTCAGGCCAATGCCGCAGTCTTCATAGAGCCGGGCGTATTCCTTCTCCACACGCTTGCGGTGGAAGAGGTTGTATTGCGGCTGCTCGACCACGGGCTTGTGCAGGTGGTGCTTGTCGGCAATCAGCCATGCGGCGCGGATCTCGTCGGCGCTCCATTCGCTCGTGCCCCAGTACAGGGCCTTGCCGCGCGTGACCATGTCGCTCATGGCCCAGACGGTCTCTTCGATGGGCGTGTTCGGGTCCGGGCGGTGGCAGTAGGCCAGGTCCACGAAGTCCAGGTTCAGGCGCTTGAGCGACCCGTCCATGGCCTGCAGCAGGTATTTGCGGTTGAGCGTGTTGCGCTCGTTGGGGCCATCGTTCAGGCCCCAGTAGAACTTGGTGGAGACGACGACCTTCTCGCGCGGCCACTTGAGCTTCTTGAGTGCGGCGCCCATGATGCGCTCGCTCTCGCCCTTGGCGTAGACCTCGGCGTTGTCGAAGAAGTTGACGCCGTGGTCCCAGGCGGCGGCCATCATCTCGACGGCGGCCTTCACATCGGCCTGGTTGTGGAAGGTGACCCAGCTGCCGAAGGAGAGTTCGGACACTTTGAGGCCGGCGCGGCCCAGGCGGCGGTATTGCATTCGGAGGCTCCGTGTTCTTGGTGACGGGAAGCCTCCGAGTCTAGGACGGCTTACGCCGCGGCCGTATCGCCCGGGCTGCTGAGCTTGTCGCCCACGTTGCGGGTGAGCTCCTTGCGGAACCGGTTGAGCTCCTGGACGCTGGCAAAGCTGCGGTCGAACAGGATGCCCATGTTGTGCAGGATGCGCTCGACGACCTTGTGCTCCCACACGGCGTCGAAGTTGATCTGCGTGTCCAGCCAGCGCTCCAGCCATTCCGGATCGGGCAGGCGCGACTGCACGGTGTCGTTCGGGAACAGGGCCTTGTTGACGTGCAGGTTGGTCGGGTGCAGGGCCTGGCTGGTGCGCTTGGCACTGGCCATGAGCACGCCGATCTTGGCGAAGGCGTTGCGCGCAGTCTCGGCCACGGCGGCGCCCTTGTCGGTCAGGGCCTTCTTCATGTAGCGCAGATAGGCCCCGGCGTGCCGTGCCTCGTCCTGGCTGATGAGCTTGTAGATGTGCTTGATGACCGGCTCGGTATGCCATTCGCTGGCGCGGCGGTACCAGTGGTTCAGCCGGATCTCGCCGCAGAAGTGCAGCATCAGCGTTTCCATGGCGGGCGCGGGGTCGAACTCGAAGCGCACGTTGTGCAGCTCTTCCTCAGTGGGCACCAGATCGGGCCGGAAGCGGCGCAGGTACTCCATGAGCACGAGGCTGTGCTTCTGCTCCTCGAAGAACCAGACGCTCATGAAGGCGGAGAAGTCGCTGTCGCCGCGGTTGTCGCGCAGGAACATCTCGGTGGCGGGCAGGGCGCTCCACTCGGTGATGGCGTTCATCTTGATGGTCTGCGCCTGTTCCTCGGACAGCTTGCTGGCATCGAACTGATCCCAGGGGATGTCCGTGTCCATGTTCCAGCGCACGTTTTCAAGCGACTTGTAGAGCTCGGGATACAGCATGGCAGTCTCGTCAGGCAGCAAACAGGCACGAGTTTAGTTTTTGGCGCGGCGGTCTGGATGACACGACCGTTGCACCGGGTTCAGCTGGATGCACGCTTCTTGAGGAAGCGCATTAAACCGCCCAGTAGCGGGATCTTTTCGTAGAGTTCTTCGGCCACGTCCCAGTAGTCGCGGTGGTAGCGGATGCGGCCGTCGGCGGCAAATTTCAGATGGCTGGCGCCGCGCACGGTCTGCTCGCCGCCCATGCGGGCCGAGCTGAAGATGAAGTCCCAGGTCAGGAAGGCGCAATCGCCCTGGGCCACCACGTCGGTCACCAGAAAGCGCGGGGCCTGCACCTGGTCGAACATGTGGTCGAAGATCGCGGCGATGCGATCCGCGCCGCTGACCTCGTTGAAGGGGTCCTTGAACCAGGCGTCCTCGGTGTAGATCTGCGCCATGCGCTGGGTGTCGGCACGCGAGAGCTGCTCGAAGAAATCCTTTGCGCGCCCCACGGCGCCGGCCAGTTCGGTGGGGTTCATGGCGAGGTGCTCAAAGCTTGGTGGTGAGCCGCAGCAGCTTGAAGTAGGCCTTGGCCGGCAGCAGGCGCGCAAACTTCACCTTGCGCGTGAAGCTCTTGGGAAAGCTGATCTCGAACTCGCCGGCCTTGATGCCGGCGAGCATCTCGCGCGCGGCATCCTGCGGGCTCATGAGGTCGGGCATGTGGAAGTCGTTGCCCTTGGTCAGGGGCGTGTCCACGAATCCGGGATTGATGCAGTGCACCGCAATGTCCTTGGGCGCGAGGTCGAAGTACAGGGCTTCGCTCATGTTGATCAGCGCCGCCTTGGACGGGCCGTAGATCAGCGCCTTGGGCAGGCCGCGGTAGCCGGCCACGCTGGCCACGAAGCCGATGCCGAGATACCCCTTGCGCTCGCCGCGCGCCTTGAGCAGGCGCGGCAGCATGGCTTCCATGACGTTGAGCGGGCCGTTCAGGTTGATGTCGAGCAGCCTGGCCGCCACGTCGCGGTCGAACTCCCAGGCGCGCATCTCGTTGTAGGTGCCGGCCACCACCAGGGTCAGGTCCGGCATGCCCCAGCGGTCCTCGATCTGCTGGGCAGCCGCCAGTACGGCGGCGCGGTCGGCGATGTCCAGCGGCAGGGCCATGGCGCGTTCGGCGTCCTTGCCGGACGCAAACTGCTCCAGGGCCTCGGCCTTGCGTGCCGACACGATCACGCGCGCGCCCGCGGCGTACAGCTGCTCGGCGGCGGCGGCGCCGATGCCGGTGGAGGCGCCAATCACCCAGACCCGCAGCCCCTGCCAGGTCGAGATGGGTGTGTTCAAGCTCATGGTCTGTCCTGTCGCTGAAATTCCCGTGGTGCCGCTTACTGTCCGGGCGGACGCTTGCTGAAGCTGATGAAGACGTCAGCCACGTTGAAGCCGAACTTGCTGATCTGGGCGTGGTTGAGCATGTGGCGCTCGTCGATCAGGTACAGCCAGTCATCGAAGTTGACCTCGTAGCGCTTGTCGCCCACCGGCAGATCAAAGGTGTAGCGGAAGTTGAAGGCATTGCCCGAGAGCTTGCCGGTGGCCTCGCCCACCACGCCGGCGGCCTTGCCCGACCAGGTGCCGTCGGCACGGCGCTGGATGGTCCACACGCGCTTTTCCTTCTGGCCGTCGCTCCAGACGAAGTCTTCATCGAGGGTCAGCACCTCGCCCGCCCAGCTGGCCTTGATGACAACCACGAAGCGGCGCGTGACCTCACCCGAGCGGTTGCGCACCATGCCGTAGCCGTCGATGGTGCCGTTGAAGTACTGGCGCATGTCGAGGGCCGGCTTCTCGGCGGCGTACTTGGCGGGGTCGATGCCGGCGCAGGCCGACAGGGCGACCAGGCCCAGCGCAATGCAGCAGGTGCGAAAGACTCGGAGCAGGGTGTTCATGGCGGTCGGTCCTTGGAGGAAGGTCGTTGCGGTTTCAGAGCCTGCTGCCGCGCCACGCTGCAGCCAGCAGCCCGAAGGCGAGCAGCTTGAGCACGCAGGGCACCACGGCATAGCTCAGGGTGAGGGCCTGCAGCGGGCCGGGGGCCGTGCTGCCGGGGCTGTAGCCCAGGCTTTGCAGCAGGGGCAGGGCAATCAGTGCCGCCAGCGAGAACACCAGCTTGTTGGCAAAGTTCCACAGGCCGAAGTACACGCCCTCGCGCTCGCCGCGATGCTGATTGGCGTCAATCACGCGGGCCAGCAGCGCCGGCGGGATCGCCAGATCGGCACCGAAGGCCAGGCCGGAGAGCAGGCAGATCACGGCAAAGCCCGTGAAGTCGCCAGGTCCCAGGCTGAAGGCCCAGACAAAGGAGGCGATCGAGGCGGCCATCCCTGCGAGCCACAGGCCCTGCAAGTCGAAGCGCCGCGCCAGCCAGACCCAGGCCGGCATGCTCAATGCTCCGGCCAGGAAATACAGCGCCAGGAAGCTGCCGATGTGCTGCGACAGGCCAAGCTTGTCTGTCACGAAGAACTGGAACAGGGTGGCCGTGATCGAGGGCGCAAGTGCATTGAGCGTGAAGATGGCCAGCAGCCAGCGCACGCGGCCGGAGGCCAGCGGCACTGCCCAGCCGTGGCGGCCGTCGGCCGGTGCGCCAGCTGCGGCAGGCGGCCGGGGGGCAAAGCGGCCCAGCAGCAGCAGCCCCAGGGCCATGAGCACCACGAACACGCCCACCAGCGCCGGCAGGCCGGCCTGCTGGAACAGGATCGAAGCGACGATCACGCCCACCAGACCGAGCCCCTCGCGGCTGGCCGTCACGCGCGTGCGCCCCGCATCGTCCGTGGCCAGCTCCGAGCCCCAGCCCTGATAGGCCACCGTGGCCAGTGAATAGGCCAGATACACCAGCACGATCGAGCCGGACAGCCACAGCGCCGCGGCCACGGTGCCCATCCCGGCAGGCGGGTTGAGCAGGGCGATGAAGCCGGCGGTCATGGGCAGGCTGGCCAGCAGGATCGGCCGCCAGTACTGCCCGGTGCGCTTCTGCGCATCGACCCAGGCGCCCAGCAGCGGGTCGACCAGCGCATCGACCAGGCGCGTGGCAAACAGCAGCACGCCGATCAGCGCGAGCGACAGCGTGGTGCTCTGCTCATACAGCGCAGGCACGAACAGATTGACCGGCGTGGCCAGCAGGGCCAGTGGCAGACCGAAGGCGGCATAGCCCGCCAGCGCGCCGGTCCCGAGGCGGCCCGGCGCAGCGGCGCCAGCCGCACCGGCGTGCGCCGCGCGGTGCTCAGCCGTCGCGTGGGCCGCCGGTGAGTTCATCACTTGGCTCCGATCAGCTGCGCGCGCAGGCCGGGCTGTGAGGTCTTGGGGTGCAGCCAGATCGAGATGAAGGCGCGCGCAAAGGCCGGATCCTGCACATCGCCCAGGGGCTGGTCGTTGCGGAAGAAGCGCGCGCCCTGGCCCGGCAGGACCAGCACGGACAGGCTGTCGCCCTTGGACACATCGGGAAAGAGCTTGGTCATCTGGGCCAGCCAGCGGGCGCGGTCCTCCGCAGTGCCCAGGCCGAGCTCGGCCATTTCCTTCTCGCTGCGCTCGGCAATGAGCTTGCCGACCAGGCGGCGCGCATAGGTCAGGCGCAGGGCGAGGGGTTGCTCGGTGAACTGCGCCGCGTTGAAGCCCGGCAGCGTCCAGAGTTCGGCGTCGTAGATGTGCAGGCCGAAGTAGCGCAGCATGCCGCTGCCGGCCTTGCGGGCCTCGGGAATGCTGCTGCTGACCCAGCTTGCCTGCGCCCAGGCGGCGCTGGTGGCGATCAGCAGGGCGGCGGTGACCAGCAGCTTTCTCATGCCACGGCCTTGCGCAGGGTGAACTGATAGACGTCCGTGGAGCCGGTCAGGAAGCCGGCCTCGCAGTAGCCCAGGTAGAACTGCCACATGCGGATGAAGCGCTCGTCGAAGCCCTGGGCCAGCACCTGTTCGCGGCGGCTGTTGAAGAGCTGGTGCCACATGCGCAGGGTGGTGGCGTAGTCCTTGCCGAAGGCGAAGCGGTCTTCCACCACGAAGCCGTGCCTGTGCGCCAGCTCCACGAAACGCGAGGGCGAGGGCAGCATGCCGCCCGGGAAGATGTATTGCTGGATGAAGTCGGTGCCGTCGCGGTAGCGCTCGAAGAGCTCGTCGGCGATCGTGATGACCTGGATGCAGGCATGGCCACCGGCCTTGAGGTTGCGGTCGAGGCACTCGAAGTAGCTGGTCCAGTACTCCTCGCCCACCGCCTCGAACATCTCGATGGAGGCAATGCCGTCATAGGCCGGCTCGGCGCCGCGGCCTTCATCGCGATAGTCCTGCAGCTTGAACTCCGCGGCGCTGCTCAGGCCCTGGGTGGACAGGCGGGCGCGGGCGTAGGCCAGCTGCTCGGACGACAGGGTCAGGCCCGTGACATGCGCACCCGCTCGGGCTGCGAGTTCTGCGAAGCCGCCCCAGCCGCAGCCGATCTCGAGCACCTTGGCGCCCTCGCGCAGCTGCAGCCGATCGAAGACGCGCTTGAGCTTGGCGTACTGCGCTTGCTCCAGGCTCTGGCCGGCGCTGCCGTCGAACAGGGCGCTGGAGTAGGTCATCGACGGGTCGAGCCACTCGGCGTAGAAGGTGTTGCCGAGGTCGTAGTGCGCCTCGATGTTCTTCCGGGCCTTGGCCTTGGTATTGCGGTTGAGCAGGTGCTTGATGCGGTAGATCAGCCGGCCGAAGAAGGAGCCGTACAGGCCGCGCTCGATCGTCACGCGGTTGGCGTTGAGCAGCGTCAGCAGCCCAGCCAGGTCGTCGGTGCTGAACTGGCCGTCCATGTAGGCCTCGCCGAAGCCCACATCGCCCGAGGCCATGGCCCGTTCAAACACGGCCCAGTCGTGTATGTGTGCCTGCGCTGCCGGCTCGCCTTGGCCGAAGCTGCGCGTGCTGCCGTCGGGCAGGCGCAGCGTGAGCTGGCCGATCTCCAGCCGTTCGAGCATGGAGAGGATGAAGCGTGCCTTGGCCGGCATCTTGACCGAGCGGGCCGGGCTCGGGTGCGCAGGCGTGCTGGCGTGCGGGGCGCGCTCGGCGCTGCTGGAGGCGGGCAGTGCGTTCTGGAGGGCGTCAGTGCTCATCGGGATACGAGGTCCGAGGGAGGTGTGGGTTTGGCATGGAAGGGCACGCGCTTGAGCCAGAGCTTGAGCGCATGCCAGTGGATGCGGGCCATGACGGCCACCGTGAACCAGCCCGTGCGTGCCAGCGCAGCGCCCAGGGCACGGGCTGTGAGCGCGTGGTGCTCACCGGAGATCGAGGTCTCCAGCACGCAGCCGTCGGCGTCGAAGTAGTCCACGCGGGCCAGCGAGCGGTCCGAGCGCGCCAGGAAGCGGAAGCTGTAGCTGCCCAGCACCGGGTTGAAGGGCGACACATGGAACACCTTGGCCGCGCGCAGCAGCTGCCCGGGCCGGATCGCGCTGCCGTCGGGCTGGGCCAGCAGATAGCAGTGCCGCTCACCGAAGGTGTTGTTCACCTCGGCCAGCACGGCACGCAGGCTGCCGTCGGCCCGCTCGCAATACCAGAAGCTCACCGGCTTGAATCCATAGCCAAGGACGCGCGGGAAGGTGTGCAGCCAGATCTCGCCATCCACATCGCTGATGCCGGCATCCTGCAGCAGCCCTTCCAGCCAGGCAAGGCTCGCACCATCGCCCAGGCCGTGGTCGCGGTCGTGGAAGCTCACCAGCGCGGCGCGGTTGTGTGCGAACAGACGCCCGGCCCAGCCCAGGGCGGGCAGGCCGGCACTGCGGACCTGGCGCATGGGCAGGCGCAGGAACAGCCCGCGGTACATGAACGCATGCCGCGCCGGCTTCAGGCGCGCATGGCGCACCCAGCCGAATCCGAGCATGGGCAGGGGGTTCATGATCGCGTCCGGCTCCGTGCTGCGTTTACTCGGCGGCCCGCGCGCCGGCCGAATCCAGGGCCTCAAGCACGCCGCGCGCGGCCGTGAGTCCGGCCTTCAGGCCATCTTCATGGAAGCCGTAGCCTGCCCAGGCGCCGCCGAACCACACGCCGCCCTGGCCCTGGATGGCGGCGAGATCCTGCTGCGCGGCAACGCCCGCCGCATCGAAGATCGGATGGTCGTAGTGATATTCGGCAATCACGTTCCGGGGTTCGGTGATCGGGTTGAGCGACACGACCACCGGCGTCTTGAAGGGCAGGGGCTGCAGCATGCTGATCAGGTAGTGGCAACACACCTGCGGCTCGCCGCCGGCGTCGCTGGTTTCATAGTTCCAGCTCGACCACGCCAGCCTGCGGCGCGGCAGCACGCTGGCATCGGTATGCAGCACGGCGCGGTTGGGCTGGTAGCGCAGGCGCGAGAACACGCTCTGCTCGTCGGCCTGTGGCTGGGCCAGCAACTTGAGGGTGGTGTCGCTGTGCGTGGCCATCACCACCGCGTCGAAGCTCTCGCGGCCGCGCGCGCTCTCCACCACCGGCAGCTGATGCGGCGCGCGGTGCACGGCGTGCACCGGGGTGGACAGGCGCACCTCCTGGATGCCGGCCAGCACGCGCTTGACGTATTCGCGCGAGCCGCCCTGCACCGTGTACCACTGCGGCCGACCCTCGAAGCCGGTCAGCAGGCCGTGGTTGTGGCAGAACTGCAGGAAGGTCTTGGCCGGGTAGGCCATCATGGTTTCGGTCGGGCAGGACCAGATGCAGGCCGCCATGGGAACGAGATACCAGTCGATCATCTCGCGGCCGTAGCCGCCCTGCTTCAGATACTCGCCCAGGCTCAGTTCGCCCACACGGTGGTGCAGCAGGTCGTCGGTGGCCCGCTTGTTGAAGTTCAGCAGGTCACGCAGCATGCGCAGGAAGCTCGGGCGCAGCAGATTGCGGCGCTGGGCAAAGACGCTGTTCAGCGATGCGCCGGCCCACTCCAGACCCTTGGCCGGACCGCCGGTCAGGCGCACCGAGAAGCTCATGTCGCTCTTGGCGGTGGGCACCTTCAGTTCATTGAACAGGGCCACGAGGTTCGGGTAGGTGCGGTGATTGAAGACCAGGAAGCCGGTGTCCACGCCGTGGGTCACGCCGTCCAGCGTCACATCCACGGTGTGGGCATGGCCACCGGCGTAGTCCTCGCGCTCGAAGAGCGTGACGTGATGCTGCTTGGCCAGCAGATGGGCTGCGCCCAGACCGGTGATGCCGCTGCCAACAACCGCGATTCGCTTCATGGGAGCCTGTCAGAACGTGCAAGGAGAACGATGATCCATG
Source organism: Burkholderiaceae bacterium (assembly GCA_035702705.1). Lineage (GTDB taxonomy): Bacteria > Pseudomonadota > Gammaproteobacteria > Burkholderiales > Burkholderiaceae_C > Piscinibacterium. The sequence goes on from DASSQC010000284.1 coordinate 9,319, forward strand.
TACGGCCTGTCCGGGCGGACAGATGCACAATGGAGTGGGATATTACCAAATGGTTCAGTTTTGATACCAGTCGGTATTTTTCGGTTCGTGCCGATCTTTGGCGCAGGAGGCGTCAAGCGGGCGGTGAGCGCAGAGGTGCGCGGATTGGGCACCTGATCGGTCCGGATCAGGTAGAGAAGAGCTGCGAAGCGCCCCGAGACATTCAGGAGGGAGGGAGGGAG
>DASSQC010000285.1:0-12775 GCA_035702705.1 Burkholderiaceae bacterium
TCGCCGCGCGGCTGTGCACGCTTGCGCCCACCCACTGATGCGGTGTCGGCCGTGTGGAGGCCGCCAGCAGATCGCGCTCGGTCAGCAGCAGGCCATCGAACTCACCCACCCAGGCGGCGTGCTGATGCCGGCTGGAGACCAGCACCGTGCTGCCGGTGGCCCGCCGCCATGCGCTCACGGCGGCCGCCACGCGATCCATCGCCGTGTCGCTCAGCCCGGGCTCACGCAGCACCAGCATGGCGCGCGGCGTGGCTTGCAGGCGCGCGAGCCATGCATCCGCGCCGAGCACGGCCGCAGCAGACAGGCGCAGCACCTCGGGCAGGGACAACCAGGGCAGCATGCGGATGGCTGCAGGCAGGATGGGATCGACCACCGGGCGCTGCGGCTCGGCCCAGAGATAGGCCTGACCCTCGCGGCCGTCCAGCTCACCGTCGAAGCCGCGCACCTTGCAGAACTGCAGGCGCACGGTGGCGTGTGGGTAGACATGCTGCAGCGTGATCCAGGGCTGGCAGTCGCGGATGCGGATGCCCAGCTCCTCCTCAAGCTCGCGGTACAGCGCCTGCTCGACCGTCTCGCTGGCCTCGATCTTGCCGCCGGGAAACTCCCACCAACCGGCATAGGGCTTGCCCGCCGGGCGCTGCGCAAAGAGCACCCGACCACGGTCATCAAGGATCACGCCGACGGCGACCTCAGTGAGCTTCACCGCAGCATTCATCATGCGCGCCGGGCAGGCTTTAGCAAGGCTTCTCGCTTGTCTGGCGGGCCTTTCGAGCCACTTTGGCCTGAAGAACCGCGCCCAGAGCCCTTCTTGCCCTTGATTTCCTGGCGTCCAGCCCAGTCGCGCGCGAATTGGTGAGCCACGCGGCCGGAACGGGCACCGCGCTCGCGTGCCCATTGCAGCGCGGCGGTCTGTGCCGCGTCACTGAAGGGGTGGCCGAGCTGATCGACCCAGCGCGCGCAGATGGCGAGGTACTCGTCCTGGGAAAAGCCGTAGAAGTTCACCCACAGGCCGAAACGCTCGGACAGGGAAATCTTCTCCTCGGTCGTCTCGGCCGGGTGCAGCTCGCCGTCCTCATCATGCGTGGCGGCGAGGTTCTCGCGCATGTGCTCGGGCATGAGGTGGCGGCGGTTGCTGGTGGCGTAGATCAGCACGTTGTCGCTCGCCGCAGCGATCGAGCCATCCAGCGCACTCTTGAGCGCCTTGTAGCTGCTCTCGCCTTCCTCGAAGCTGAGGTCGTCGCTGAAGATGATGAAGCGCTCAGGACGCCCCTGCACCAGCTCGATGATGTCGCCCAGGTTGTGCAGATCGTCCTTGTCGACCTCGATCAGGCGCAGGCCCTGCTTCGCGAAGGCATGCAGGCAGGCGCGCACCAGCGAACTCTTGCCGGTGCCGCGCGCCCCGGTGAGCAGCACATTGTTGGCCGGCCGCCCGGCGACGAACTGGCGCGTGTTGGCCACCACCAGATCGCGCGCCTGCTCGATATTCAGCAGATCGGCCAGATCCATCTTCGCCAGATGCTGCACCGGCTCGAGTTGCCCGACGCCGGCACGGACGCGCCACCTGTAGGCGATCGATGCGTTCCAGTCCGGCGCCTTGGCCCGCGGGGCCAGGGCATCGGCAATGCGTTCGAGCGCCAGGGCAATGCGCTCGGTCGCATCGGCCGTCACCGGCGCAGGCTGGGCAGGCGCGGCGCGCCTAGGTGCGGTATTCCGCATTGATCTTCACGTAGTCGTAGCTGTAGTCGCAGGTCCAGACCGTGGTGCGGGCGCCTCCGCGCGAGAGCATCACTTTCACCGTGATCTCGGCAGGCTTCATCACGGCGGCGCCCTGGTCTTCGGTGTAGCTCGAAGCGCGCCCGCCGCGGTCCACCACGAGCACATCGCCCAGCCAGATGCTGACGCCGGCGGTATTCAGGTCCGGCACGGCATTGCCCACAGCCATGATCAGGCGACCGAGGTTGGGGTCGCTGGCAAAGAAGGCGGTCTTGACCAGGGGCGAATGCGCGATGAACTTGCCCACACGGTGGGCTTCGTCGGCGTCCTTCGCACCCTCCACCTCGATGGTGATGAGCTTGGTGGCCCCCTCGCCGTCGCGGGCGATCTTGATGGCGAGCTCCTGCGCCACGGCAATCAGCGCGGCGCGCAGGCGGTCATGGCCGGGGCTGGATTCGTCGCGGATCTCGGCGTGCGCACCCTTGCCTGTGGCCAGCAGCACGAAGCTGTCGTTGGTGGAGGTGTCGCCGTCGATGGTCACGCGATTGAAGGAGGCGTCGGCCACCTCCTTGACCCAACGGTCCAGCACCGGCTGGGCGATCTTCGCATCCGTGGCCACGTAGGCGAGCATGGTGGCCATGTTGGGCTGGAGCATGCCCACGCCCTTGGCAATGCCGGTCACCGTCACGGTCACGCCGTCGATCTCCACACGCTCGCTCACGGCCTTGGCGACCGTGTCGGTGGTCATGATCGCCGCAGCTGCGGTGGCCCAGGCGTTCTCCTTGAGCTCGCCCACCGCCGCCGGCAGCACGCCGCGGATCTTGTCCACGGGCAGGTGTTCGAGGATCACGCCGGTGGAAAAGGGCAGCACCTGCTCGGGTGCGCACTGCAGCAGTTCACCCACGGCGCGGCAGGTCTCGCGCGCCGCGGCCAGACCCTGCTCGCCGGTGCCGCAGTTGGCGTTGCCCGCGTTGACCACCAGCGCACGGATGCCGTCGCCATGCTTGAGGTGCTCGCGGCAGACCTGCACGGGCGCTGCGGCAAAGGCGTTCTGCGTGAATACGCCGGCCACGCGCGTGCCGGGCGCGAGGCGCATGAGCATGACGTCGTGCCGGTCCCACTTCTTGATGCGGGCCTTGGCAAATCCGAGTTCGATGCCTGCGACCGGGTACACGGCAGCGGGGTCGGGCGGCAGCAGATTGACGGCCATTCAGGCGGCTCCTTGTGGTGTGCGGGATGCGGGGTGACTGCGGGCGATTCTATTGCCGGGCGCGGACCTCGCCTGGGCGAGACATGAAGCACGCCGGGCAGGTCACGAGAGCACGATGATGATGGCCGATTTCAACGTAAATCCCATGGGTTGATGCACCCTTTCCGCTTGTCTAAAGCGACTCTTGGCGAGTTGATGATCCCATGAAAATCGGGCCGAAAATGATGCATGTGCATCATGATCGACCCGATGTGTCCAGGCTGCCCGACGGGCGCCTGATGGCCTGATCAGCTCAGGCCAGCTTGCCGTGGCAGTTCTTGTACTTCTTGCCCGAGCCGCAGGGGCAGGGATCGTTGCGGCCGATCTTTTCGCCGAAGCGCACCACGGGCTGCTGACGCGCCTCCTGGGGCGGCTCGTCGGTGCCGGGGTCGCCCGCGGCCACTTCGGCCAGGTCGTCGTAGGCCGCGTGCTGGTACTGCATCTTGGCCACGGCGGTGCTTTCCTCCAGCGCCTCTTCGGCCTCCTCAAGCTGCTCGGCCGACTGCACGCGCACGTTCATGACGACGCGGGTCACCTCGTTCTTGATGATGGTCAGCAGGGTGCCGAACATCTCGAAGGCCTCGCGCTTGTACTCCTGCTTGGGGTTCTTCTGCGCATAGCCGCGCAGATGGATGCCCTGGCGCAGGTGATCCAGCGCGGAGATGTGCTCGCGCCAGTGCAGGTCGATGCTCTGCAGCAGCAGGCTGCGCTCGAAATTGGCGAAGGGCTCGCGGCCCACCTGCTCGACCTTGGCGTCATAGGCCTCGTCTGCGGCCTTGATGATGCGCGACAGCAGCTCCGCGTCATCGGCCTCGTCCTTGTCGGCCCAGTCGCGCAGGGGCAGATTGAGCTGGTACTCGCTGGCCAGCTCCTGCTGCAGCTTGTCGAGGTCCCACTGCTCCTCGACGCTCTCTTCGGGCACGTGCGTGCGGAACAGCTCGGTCATCACGCCATGGCGCAGGTCGCGCACCATGTCGCCCACATCCTTGCTTTCGAGGATGGTGTTGCGCAGGGCGTAGATCTCCTTGCGCTGGTCGTTGGCCACGTCGTCGTACTCGAGCAGCTGCTTGCGGATGTCGAAGTTGCGGGCCTCGACCTTGCGCTGCGCCGATTCGATCGACCGCGTGACCATGCCAGCCTCGATCGGCTCGCCCTCGGGCAGGCGCAGGCGGTCCATGATGGCCTTGAGGCGCTCGCCGGCAAAGATGCGCAGCAGCGCATCATCCATGCTCATGTAGAAGCGCGAGACACCCGGGTCACCCTGTCGGCCCGAACGACCGCGCAGCTGGTTGTCGATACGGCGGCTCTCATGCCGCTCGGTACCGATGATCTTCAGACCGCCCGCGGCGATGACCTGGTCGTGCAGGCTCTGCCACTCGTCCTTGAGTTTCTGGGCGCGCGCTGCCTTTTCATCCTCGGGAATGGTGGCATCGGCGTTGATGAACTGGATCTGCTTCTCGACGTTGCCGCCCAGCACGATGTCCGTGCCGCGGCCGGCCATGTTGGTGGCGACCATGATGGCGCCGGGCTTGCCGGCCTGCGCGACGATCTCGGCCTCGCGCGCATGCTGCTTGGCATTGAGCACCTGGTGCGGCAGCTTCGCCTTGGTCAGCATGCTGGAGATCAGCTCGGAGTTCTCCACGCTGGTGGTGCCCACCAGGACGGGCTGGCCCCGCCCATGGCACTCGATGATGTCCTTGAGGATGGCGTCGTACTTTTCCTTGGACGTGCGGAAGACCTGGTCGTTGAGATCCTTGCGGATCATCGGACGATGGGTCGGGATGACGACGGTCTCGAGGTTGTAGATCTGCTGGAACTCGTAGGCTTCGGTGTCGGCCGTACCCGTCATGCCGGCCAGCTTGCCGTACATGCGGAAGTAGTTCTGGAAAGTGATCGAGGCCAGGGTCTGGTTCTCGGCCTGGATCGGCACGCCTTCCTTGGCTTCGACAGCCTGGTGCAGGCCATCGCTCCAGCGGCGGCCCGACATCAGGCGGCCGGTGAACTCGTCGACGATGACGACTTCGTTGTTCTGCACGACGTAGTGCTGATCCTTGTGGAACAGCGCGTGGGCGCGGATGGCCACGGTGACGTGGTGCAACAGGGTGATGTGCTGCGGGTCGTAGAGCGAGGCACCCTCGGGCAGCAGGCCCATGCGGGTCAGGATCTGCTCGGCCTTTTCGTAGCCGCTTTCACCGATGTGGATCTGCTGGCCCTTTTCGTCGACCCAATAGTCCCCCTCGGGCTCAGGCTCGGTGGCCTTGGGCTCGGTCTTCATGCGGGTGAGCAGGGGCGGCACCTGGTTCACGCGCATGTAGGTTTCGGTGTGGTCTTCGGCCTGACCGGAGATGATCAGCGGCGTGCGGGCCTCGTCGATCAGGATCGAGTCGACTTCGTCGACGATGGCGTAGCTCAGGGGCCGCTGCACGCGATCGGCCACATCCTGCACGAGGTTGTCGCGCAGATAGTCAAACCCGAACTCGTTGTTGGTGCCGTAGGTCACGTCGGCGGCATAGGCCTGCTGCTTGGCCTCGCGTTCCATGTTGGCCACGTTGAAGCCCACGGTCAGACCGAGCCACTTGTACAGGCGACCGTTCCATTCGGCATCACGCTGCACGAGGTAGTCGTTGACGGTGACCACGTGCACACCCTTGCCCTGCAGCGCATTGAGGTACACGGCGGTCGTGGCGGTCAGTGTCTTGCCCTCGCCGGTGCGCATTTCAGCAATCTTGCCCTGGTGCAGCGCAATGCCGCCGATCAGCTGCACATCGAAGTGCCGCATGCCCATCACGCGCACGCTCGCTTCGCGCACCACGGCGAAGGCTTCCACGAGAAGGCTGTCGAGCGTCGCGCCCTGCGCCAGCCGCTCCTTGAATTCGGCCGTCTTGGCCTTGAGCTGCTCGTCCGACAGGGCCTTCATGGCCGGTTCGAGCGCATTGATCTTGGCAACGATGGCGCGGTACTGCTTGAGCAGGCGCTCGTTGCGGCTGCCGAAAATGGACGTCAGGAACTTTTGGAGCATGACTTTCGATGAGCCTGATTCTTGTGGGCCCGGACGGGACAAGAAAAAAGGCTCCGGTCAGCATGCGCTTACATCAGCGCGGACCGAAGCCTTCCCGTCAGGCAAATGGCTGAAGGCAGTTTACACGTGGGGTGCCTGTTGCTGGCAGCTGGCGCCCCGTGCGATCGCTCTCAGATTGCGCTGCTTCTGACAAGTTCAAGCTGCCCTGGCCAGACCGCATCTGCGCACCGGTCGCCCGCACACGCCTGGGCTCAGTGCGGACGCGCCGACAGTGCGGCATTGGCTGCGGCCTGGGCTGCCGCCATGTCTGTGCCGGCACGCAGGAACTTCATCGGGTCCTGCGGCACGCCAGCAACATGGACTTCGAAGTGCAGGTGCGGGCCGGTGGACCGACCCGTGGAGCCGATCTCGGCAATCTTGTCGCCCAATTTGACGATCTGCCCGGGTTTGACATGCATCCTGGACGCGTGGGCGTAGCGGGTCTGCAGGTTGTTGCCGTGATCGATGTCGATCATGTTGCCGAACATGGGGTGATACTCGGCGGCAACCACGACCCCGCCGGCGGCGGCCAGGATGGGCGTGCCGGGCGGCGCCTGGAAGTCGATGCCGAGGTGCTGCGTCTGGCGACCGGTGATGGGGTCGATGCGCCAGCCAAAGCCGGAACCGTTGTAGCCGAGCACCGGCTGGCGGGTCGGGATCTTCTGAGTCAAGACGCGCTTGCCCATGAGTTCGCTTTCCACCAGATTGAGAAAGTCGGTCTGGCCTTCAAGCTTGCCCGCCAGCTCATCAATCTGACGGTTCAAGTCTTCGATGCTCAGTTCGCGGCTGATCGTCGGCAGTGCGCCGCCACGACCGGGCGGCAGTTTGAAGCTGATTTCCCCTGGCTTGACGCCAGCCAGACCTGAAACTCGTTCGCCGAGCGCATCCAGCCGCGTCATCTGCGCCTGCATCTCACCGAGCCGCACCGCCAAGGTATTGATGTTTTCGCGCAAGTAGGCATCTTTTTCTTGCAGTTGATCGCGAGATAGCGACAAATAAAAGTCTTTGAGGATCGGAATGTTGCCGATGATCGAGCGTGATGCGGCGAGGTAGCTCAGCATGCTCGACAGCGCCACGACCAGCATGAGCAGCCCGAACGCAGCCACTGCAAGATGCCACCCGGTCAGGGTCACGGTTCTTGCCGCCTTCAATCCGCTGCCTACAAGAATGATTTGCATGGATCTGTCCGAGTTCTCTCGCTGCCCTGCCCGCCCCGCGGCCGACTTTCTGGCAGACTGAACGGATGATTCGCCCCGCGAACACCCCTTCTGCGCGCAAGGCCGTTCGCGTCGCAGAGTGTCTTGATCAGTCCGGCGCCGACTGGCTCAAGCGGGCCATGGCGCTCGCCGAACTGCAATCCGCTGTCGATGCCAGCCTGCGCAACCTCGGTCTGGGCAGCCTGAAGGCGCAGGCGCTTCGGCTCGAAAACGGAGAGTTGATGCTCGCCTGCGCCAGCTCGGCGCAGAAGGCTCGCCTGAATCATGTCCGGCCGGAACTGGGGGCCGAACTGGCGCGTCGGGGGTGGGACTGTAGGTCAATCCGGATCGGCCATCAATTGCCCTCGGCGCTGCAGGCGGCAGGTCCTGCGCGGCGCGAGCCCCGCACACAGATTGATCCGCAGACACGATCACTGCTCGCACGTGCGGCGCAAGACATTAACAACCCGGCACTCGCGCAGGCCATCCGGCGCTTGGCACAAGGCCAGCTGAAAAAGTAAGCGACTACTGCGATCAGCCCATCTGGGCCGAGATCAGTACGCCCAGCCCAAGCAGGACCGCCGCAGTCACAAAGCCAACGCCCAGGCGCGTGGCCCACCGTCTGTAACGCGAGTTACCTGTGATTACGGCCAGGCCCACAAGCACGACGATGGCGATGGCAACCAGCATCGCCAGTGAGCGAAGTACAAGCATGGCGTTGTGCTGAGGCCAGGTCTAGAAGGCGGCAGCCATCTGGGCCGCCGCAAAGCGCGGCGCCTTTTCGGCGGCGTCGAAGCTGACCAGTTCCCAAGCGGTTTCGTCCGCCAGCAGGGCGCGAAGCAATTTGTTGTTCAGGCCGTGGCCGGACTTGAAGGCTTCATAGTGCGCCAGCAAGGGATGACCGGCGAGATACAGGTCACCCACGGCATCGAGCAACTTGTGTTTGGCAAACTCGTCGCCAAAGCGCAGCCCGCCGTCATTGAGCACTCGGTATTCATCCAGCACGATGGCGTTATCCATGCTGCCACCGCGGATCAGGCCCTTGGCATAAAGCGCTTCCACTTCGGCAGTGAAGCCGAAAGTGCGCGCACGGCCGACTTCCCGTGCAAACGAGGCTTCGCCGAAGTCGAAACTGGCTTCCTGGCCGGTGGCGTTCACTGCAGGGTGATTGAACGCAATCTTGAAGTCGAGGCGATAGCCAAAGTATGGCGACAGGCGGGCAAACTTGTCCGCCTCGCGGACCTCGACCGGTTTGAGTACTCGGATGTACTGCTTGGGGGCCTGCTGCACCTCGATGCCTGCAGACTCCAGCAGATAGATGAAGGTGGCCGCGCTGCCATCCATGATCGGCACTTCCTCGGCCGTCAGGTCGACAAACAGGTTGTCGATGCCCAGACCGGCGCAGGCCGCCATCAGATGCTCGACCGTCGACACCTTCACCGCCTGACCATCGGACGCGGCCGCGGTGAGTGTGGAGGCGAGCATGGTGTCGCCCACGCCGGTGGCCCGCGCCGGGATGTCGACGGGCACGTCCAGATCGATGCGACGGAACACGACGCCCGTGCCCGGGGCGGCCGGTCGGAGCGTCATTTGCACCTTGCGACCCGAATGCAGACCCACGCCCGTGGCGCGAACGGATTCCTTGATGGTGCGTTGCAGATACATGCAAATAGTTTACCCGCGGGTCAGTTATTGCCTGCCCCGCAGGCTGCAAAACATTTCTATTGCGTCGATGCTTTTGTCACATTGCGTTTTCTCGCCGCGTGAACCATGCTGCAGACGTCGGGGTGGCGCTCACTCGATCCACCACCGACACCCACGCGGGACTTGCTTGGCCCCGCAAGGCCGCACCAACCAGTGGTGCGGCCTTTTCGTTTGCGCAAGCCGCGTATCAATCAGCCTGCTTGCGCAGGAACGCAGGAATATCGAAGCGATCCATGCCGCTTTCCTGCATGGCATTGACCTTGGCTTGTGCCTCGCTTCGGCCGTTGCGCCAGACAGCCGGTGTGTCGTAGTTGCCGAAATCCGGCACCGTCACCGGTGCGGCCTGTGCCGGGGCAACGACCGGGGCGGCCGTCATCGGTGTCTGCGGCGCCTGCATCTGTGCGGTGCTGGCCGGTGCACTGAGATTCATGGCGGGAGCGGCATCGTAGGTGCCCGTGCGCAGAGCCGGCTGCTGGACCGGCGGAACCAGCTGGATCTTCTTGCGGCCCAGACCGGTCACCACCACCGTGACGCGAAGGTCCTCGCCCATGCCTTCCTCGTAGGCCACGCCATGCACCACGAGAGCATCCGGTGCACAGAAGTTGCGCACGGTGTTCAGGATCTCCTTGACCTCGGCGCCCTTGAGGGTGTCTTCGTGCGCCGTGATGTTGACCAGTACGCCACGCGCACCGGACAGGTCGATGCCTTCGAGCAGCGGACTGGCGACGGCAGCCTCTGCAGCATCCTTGGCGCGGGTGGCACCGCGGGCCGTGGCCGTGCCCATCATGGCCTTGCCGCGGTTGTCGCTCATGATGGTCCGCACGTCGTTGAAGTCGACGTTCTGATGACCCGGCACATTGATGATCTCGGCAATCCCGGCGACCGCCTTGTTCAGGACTTCGTCCGCAAAGCCGTACCACTGCTTCATCGTGGCGTCCGGATAGACCTCCTCGAGCTTCTCGTTGAGGATCACGATCAGCGAGTCGACATGCTGTGCGAGGTCATCCGCGCCATTGACGGCCACATCCATCTTGTTGGGACCTTCGTAACTGAAGGGCTTGGTCACCACGCCGACAGTCAGGGCGCCCAGCTCCTTGGCCACCTGCGCGATGATGGGCGCCGCGCCAGTGCCTGTGCCCTTGCCCATGCCGGCCGTGATGAAGACCATGTGCGCGCCTTCGAGCGCGTCACGGATCTGGTCACGCGCCTCGTCGGCAAAGCTGCGCGCCACGTCCGGCTTGTTGCCGGCGCCCAGGCCGGTGCTGCCAAGCTGAATCTTGGTGTCGGCCGCGTTCGCACTCAAGGCCTGAGCATCGGTATTGGCGACGATGAACTCCACGCCGCGTACGCCCGTGCGGATCATGTGGTTGATGGCATTGCCGCCCGCCCCACCGACCCCCACTACCTTGATGATGGTGCCGCGCTGTTCAGTTTCGATCACTTCGATGGCCATGGCCGTCTCTCCTAGGTGTGCAGGTTGGCTTCGGAAGGCTTCAATCCGACTGCGCAATGGAACCCTTCCGACGCTCCCCTGCGGTTGCAGAAACTTGTAGTCATTCAAAACGCCTTGAGAATCCACTCGCGCATCCGCGCAAGCGTCTTCTTCCACGATCCGGTCTGGGCACTCATGCGGCGACCCGCAACCGCGTTCTCGCGGGCCTGATCGAGCAGGCCCATCACCGTCGCGTAGCGCGGTGTGCGGACCACGTCGGCCAGGTTGCCCTCATAGATCGGCATCCCCACGCGCACCGGCTTCATGAACACGTCCTCGCCCAGCTCGACCATGCCCGGCATGAGGCTCTGCCCACCCGTCAGCACGTATCCCGAGCTGACCAGGTTTTCATAGTTGGATTCACGCACAACCTGATGCACCAGCGTGAACAGCTCCTCGATGCGCGGCTCAATCACCGCGGCGAGCGCTTGGTGGCTGAGCATGCGCGGATCACGATCGCCCAGGCCTGGAACCTCGATGCGGTCCTCTGGCGAGGCCATGGCCTGCTTGGCCACACCGTGGCGCAGCTTGATGTCCTCTGCATCCGGCGAGGGGGTACGCAGGGCCATGGCGATGTCGTTGGTGACCTGATCACCGGCAATCGGGATCACGGCCGTGTGGCGGATCGCGCCGCCGGCGAAGATCGCAATGTCGGTCGTGCCGCCGCCGATATCGACGAGCACGACGCCCAGCTCCTTCTCGTCGCGGGTCAGCACCGAGCGCGCGGAAGCCAGGGGTTGCAGCACGATGTCCTGCACCTCGAGCCCGCAGCGGCGGACGCACTTCACGATGTTCTGCACTGCACTGACACTGCCGGTGACGATGTGCACACGCACTTCCAGGCGCACGCCTGCCATGCCCAGCGGTGCACGGACGTCATCCTGGCCGTCGACGATGAACTCCTGCGGGATCACGTGCAGAATCTGCAGATCGTTGGTGATCGGCACGGCCTTGGCCGTCTCGATCACGCGGGTGATGTCAGCCTCGGTGACCTCCTTGTCCTTCACGGCCACCATGCCGTGGGAGTTCACGCTGCGGATGTGGCTGCCGGCAATCCCCGTGTACACCTGGCTGATCTTGCAGCCGGCCATCAGCTCTGCTTCCGAGAGCGCGCGCTGGATCGACTGCACCGTAGCCTCGATGTTGACGACAACCCCCTTGCGCAAGCCATTGCTCGGATGCTGACCGATGCCGACGACCTGCATGCGGCCGTCGCTGCCCAGCTCGGAGACCATTGCCACGATCTTCGAGGTGCCGATGTCCAGCGCGACCAACAGGTTCTTTTCACCGTTCATGTCGTGATTCCCATGTTCCTGATTCGGTGAGTTGCAGTCATTGCGGCCGCACTCCAATGGTCTGCGGTCCGGTCTTCATGCGCAGGCCCGGTGCATAGAACGCGAAGCCATCCCGGTAGCGCAGGTCCACCCGTTGCGGTACGCCCAGCTTGCGGATGGATGATTCCCAGTACGCAGCCAATCGAGTCAGACGCTCGTCCACGGGCTGTGCACCCGTATCGCGCCCGAGCTCCAGTACCGTGCCCTGCTGCAGGCCGACTGTCCAGGAGAGCCGATCGGAGAGCAGCAGCCGCACCGGCTGCAGGCCCAGCGGCTCCAGATGCTGCCTGAGCAGCCGATAGCGCTCGCTCATCTGAGCCGCGGTGCCCTCCGGGCCGATGAACTCCGGCAGCCTCGACAGTGTGTCCACCTCGCCCAGATTGACCGTGAAAGGTTCGCCAAGCGTGTTGACCAGCTGCGCCTCGTTGAGCCGGGCCAGGGGCTGGTGCGCTTCGACGCGGATCACGATGGCGTTGGGCCAGTGCCGGCTGACCTGCGCACGCCGCACCCAGGGCAGCCCTTCTGCAGAGCGCTTGATCTCGGCCAGATTGGCCGTGAAGAAGGTGCCGCGCATCCGCTTGACCAGCGCCGTGCGCACCGTGATCTCGTTGAGGCGCCCCGTGTCGCCCGTGATGCGGACCGTCTTGATCGCAAACCAGGGATGACGCGCCAGCCAGTGCACCCCCGCCCATGCCAGGGCGAGCGTCGCCACGGTGATCAGCACCGCGGCGAGCTTGTTCAAGGCGTTGGCGTTGTTCCACATGCGTTCTCAATGACCAGTCGTCTTCAGGCGTGCCTCGGACACCAGATGCACGCAGAGATCCTCGTAGCTCATGCCCGCCGCACGGGCTGCCATCGGCACAAGCGAATGGCCTGTCATGCCCGGAGAGGTATTCACCTCGAGCAGGAAGGGTTCGTCGTCGGACGCGCGCAGCATCACATCCACCCGCGCCCAGCCCTCGCAGCCGATCGCATTGAAGGCGCGCACGGCGATGTTCTGGATGCGGCTGGCCAGGGCGGCGTCGATCG